>CAZUTR010000102.1:0-8249 GCA_964623545.1 uncultured Pirellulales bacterium
GAGTCAGTGAATCCATCATAAACAAAACATTTTTGCCTTTGTCCCTGAAATATTCAGCGATTGTCACAGCTAAAAACGCTGCTTTAACACGCTGAATTGGGGGCGAATCAGATGCTGCAATCACAACAACACTGCGTGCCAGACCCTCCGGTCCGAGGTCACCTTCGAGAAACTCTCGAACCTCACGCCCGCGTTCACCCACTAATGCCACAATATTGACATCGGCATCACTTGAGTTTGCGATGTCACCAAGTAGCACACTTTTACCTACTCCACTGCCCGAAAAAATACCAATCCGTTGTCCCTTGCCACAGGTTAACAGGCCATCCATCGTCCTGATTCCCAAGGCCAAAGGTCTGGTAATTTTCTGTCGGCTCAATGCCGGTGGACTGGCAGCGTCCAACGCTTTCTTATCCGTTCCCGACCACGACCCTTTGCCATCGATGGGCTCTGCTAATCCATTTATTACTCTGCCAAGCACATTTTCGCTTAAGGTTATATAGCGCGGAGTGGTTCTGGCTGTCACCGTATCCCCCGGTGAAATACCCTCTATGTGCTCCAACGGAAGCAGGATGAGCCGGTCTGCGTGAAAACCGACCACCTCTGCCAGGACGCGCCGACCATCACAAATATTAATGTCACAAAGTTCTCCCAAACCCAGCTTCGGTCCGGTAGATTCAACCGCCAAACCGGAAACCCGAGTCACGTAACCCTGACAATCCAACAACTTTACAGCATGCAGAGCCGAGTGAAACCTATCAAAATCGATTAAACTGTCCTCAGGTTCATCCTGCTGAATTATAAATTCTTGTTTTTTACTCTCGCTTATCGACATAAACTATTTCGCCTTTTGAAGGGCCTGGGCAATTTGCTCAAGGTTTTTCTCAATCAACGATTCAATTATTCCCTTCGGGCTGTGCAATACACACTCAGCCCTTCCAATATTAGAGTCCGCAACGAACTTTATACCATCGAAAGAAGTGTCAGTACTGTTCTGCCGGACTTTGTCAAACTGAGCCAGGTCCTGTTGATTCAAATGTACGACTAAGTCCTGATGAGTAGGGGCATTTCCAAGCGCTTCTTTGATAATCGATTCAATTTCATAGTCCCCTTCTTCAACCTTCTGCACCAATACCTTTCTGGCAATCTCTACCGAAAGTTTTGCAATTTCTTCTTTGTGCGCGGCAATACAGTCGTCATATAACCGGTTGAGCTTCGCAAGCAAACTCTTAAGTGTCCGGCAAAGCTCACTATATAAATTTTGCTGTGCCTTCAAATCCTGTGTTAAGCCGGTTTTTTCAGTATCTATTGTCGAGCTTGACTCGCCCTTAGTTACTGTTCCTACATCGCCACCATAGTCGCCTGCAAATGCAACCGATTCAATCAGTCCGGACAGATTGACCGTGAACTTGGCATCCATCGTATTATTCTTCTACAAAAGAAAGCTCGCCTTTTTCATTCATCTCACGTAAAATCTTGACAATCTCTTCTCTGGCTTGGCGAATATCATCCTTCTTGGGAGCAGACATAAGCGAAGTTTCCTCATCTATTGCCGCCGCTGCACGTTCGGAGATATTTGCCTTTATTTTCTCAATAACCGCTTCATCGGCCTTGAACAACGCCAAAGCTAATTTGCTTGAATCAACCGAGCGCAGTGCCTCCTGGAGGGTCCTGTCAGCTACTTGCGGAATATCTTCCCAGAGTATCATCATATCTGCAATCTTGGCACTGACTTCGCTGTCTTTTTCCTTTACCGCACCGAGCAAACCATCGCGAAGCTCTTTACCAAGATTTCTCAAAATGACAGCTATTTTTCTCAAAGACTGCTCCGGTCCGGCCTGCGCAGCACCACCACGAGCGGCTGCCAAGACCTCAAGACGCTTGCCAACCATCTGTGCTATCCGCGACTTCGCTTCTGCATTAACCGCGTCGGCACCAATCATCCTGCTGACAGCGTTAAAACGAATACCTTCATCCAAAAATCCAAGAACCTCCGAGCTCTTTCTGGCAGACAATTCCGACAACACCACTGCGGCTGCCTGGGGATGCTCACTTTCCAAAACCGATGCCAATATTTGCGGGTCAGCCGAGCGGATAGAAATAAAGGGGTCACGCTTCTGCAGCATATCTTGAATCTGGATTAATAACTGGCCTATTTTTTCCTCACCAACCTTGTCTTTTAACACAGTGTTTAAAAATGTTTTAAGATGAAATGCTCCCTCTGATTGCAATGCCTGATAGAACTGACGGGACACTTCGGCAATCTGATCGCTCTCTCTATAACCGGCTGCGTCAAGATACGCCAGTTCCACCGCCAATTCCTCAATTACATCAGCATCCACATCTTTGAGCAATTCCGCAGCAGATACGGAATCAAGACTCATCAATAACATCGCCGCTTTTTGTCTGCCTGTCAGCGCCACTTAGTCAGCTCCCTTTGTCCTCAAGCCAGCTTGAAAATAACTGTCTGGCTTGTTCAGGATTACTTTGCAAACTGCTGGCTATTTGTTTGCGCAACACGAGCTGCTCAGAAGCCCCTTCACCTGCCGGCAGAAGTCCGGCGGCCTCGCCACCTTCAGGCAACTGTTCCGGCCCACCCTTCCCGGCCTTTTTCTTCGCGCCACCAAAAATTTTGAAAACGAGAAATGCGCAAATCGCCATAACGCCCATAGAGCTATGTCGCGCAATCGTCACAAAATCAAGACCACCAGCTTCCTCATCAATCAGCGATTCAGTCGGTCGATGAAACTTAGCCTCAACAACAGTTAGAGAATCGGTACTTTTGAGACCGAGGGCATTTCTAATAAGGTTTTCCACGTCCGAGAGTTCCATTATCTTTGCGACCTGCTCACCTTCAGTTGCTTCGTTCGCATCAGCAGGTGACAAGTCAACAACAGCAGCAACCTTTACAGATTTTATCCGGCCCGGCAATTCAGCCCGCTGCGTTACAGTCTTTCCAATCATGTATTCAGTAACTATTGTTTCATCTTTCTTCTGACCCGCCGTCACAGTTTCTCCTTCGGCAGGTGCACTTACCGGTTCTACCTCAGAACCACTGGTAATCTCCTCCTTTGACGCAACTCCTTTTGGGTCGTACTTTTCGGTTAGTGTATTAACATTATTCATATCAATAATGGCACTAACCTTTACCGTAGCGCGATTTGGACCCAAAACAGCAGTAAGCATTTCTTCAACTTTACCTGCTAAATTCTGCTCTACTCTTTCACGATAATCTGCTATAGTACCGGCACCGTTGGTCAAAATATCATCTGTTTTGCTGCAAAGAAGGCGTCCCTGGCTGTCCACAACAGTTACATTTTCAGATTTTAGTCCTTCGACACTTCCAGCCACTAAATGTGTAATAGCTGCGACGTTCGACGAGCCTAATCTATAGCCCGGTTTTAACTGAAGAACTACTGATGCGCTTATTTCAGAGGCCTGCGATGAGAAAAGCTTCTGCTCGGTATTAACTATATGAACCCGCGCGAAACCAACACCTTCAATCATTTGAATGCTCTTGGCAAGCTCATCCTGAATAGCACGCTTTAGATTAATATTCTGTACAAAAGGGCTGATTCCGATTTTCTCATTATCAAAAATTCTGTATCCTTTCTGACCACCCTCAGGCAAACCCTCTCTTGCCATATCCAGACGAATCTGTGCGATGTGCTCCTTAGGAGCATATACGGTTGTTCCACCGCTTGCCAACTTGTAAACAATACCTTGCTCGCTAAGTTTTTCTGTAATTTTAGCTGCCTCCTCCGGGTCAAGATTCGAATATAGTATTGCCATATCCGGCCTGCGAGCCCAGTTGATAAGAAATGCAGCGAATATCACGAAAACTAAAACAATCGCAATCAGCAAAACCCGCTGAACCAGATTCACATTCCGCCAAACCGCCTTTGTCTTCTGTAAAAAATTCATCTATGCTTAATGTTTCACAAGAGTCGACAATTAAGTGTTAAAACCTGAAACCGCTCATATAGGCATTCTCATAGTTTGCTGGTAGGCCTCAATTAACTTGTTTCTTATTCCAACAAGAAGCTTGAAACTCATATCCGCTTTTGCCATCGATGTTACCACGGAATTGATGTCCTCGGTTTTGCCGGCCAGCAAATCCTTTATCGCCATATCCGATGACTGCTGAAGGTCATCAACCCTGGTTACGTACTTTTCTACCGCCTTAATCGTATCAACAAACTCGGTGTTTTTGGCTTTGTCATTGGCTGGATTAGAAAACCCAATCGACTGCGGATTGGTATTCGGCACTACTGAGCTTACATTGTTAACCATTCTTCCAAACCTCCAAATTATCTTAGCAATTCAAGTGACGTTTCAACCATACGCTGATAGCGCTTTATAACCGCTACGTTTGCCTGATAGACCCTTGTTGCAAGATTCAGATTTACCATTTCAACCGGTAAATTAACGTTCGGCATTGCTACAAAACCAAACTGGTCTGCATCAGGATGACCGGGTTTTAAAAATTGCGGAAAGTTACTCATATCTTTGACAATATCGCCTATACTCACACCACCAATATCATCGGAGTCTGTTTCCAACAGCGCTTCCAGTCGGCGGTAGGGCTGACCATTGCCATTGTCCGTGGTTTGTGCGTTGGCGACATTCGACGAAATCAACCTTATGTTTTGCTCCTGCGCTCGCAAACCCGAAAGTGCTATATCTATAGGACCAAGATTATTGTTGACTTCCATTTGAATTTACCTAAATCAAAACCAAACAAACATCTCATTCATCTTTTCACAACATTGGTAATTATTTCACACTCATCGCCATTTCCATTTGCTTGTATTTTCTGTAGAGCAGTCGAATAAATGCCTTATGACGCAGAGAATTTTTCACCATCTGTCCAACTTCAGCTTCAAGATTTACATCATTACCGTTTGGTTTCAGCGGTGTATTTTGCGGCTTATAAAGCTCTGCCTTGATTTTATCAATGTCAATATCACCGGGGGAATCCAACGCCTTGGCAAGCAGCTGTTCGAATTTGACATCCACCCTGCGATATGCCGGCGTTTCAAGATTAGCGACATTATTTGCTATAGCTTTTTGGCGAAGGCCCTCGGCCTTTATACCGGCTTCGAGAAATTCAACTATACTATTTATCTTTGACATCTTCGGCCTAAAACAAGCGCATAAAGGTTCCTTCTTTTAGTTACACTCATTATCAACGCAGTAAGACCATCTCTGTTACCTATTAAAATGAGCAATTATTGTGCCAAAGCCGTGAAAATGAATTTGCCAAAGTCCTTATGTGCTATTTTGCCTGAAAAAACAGTTTTAGACTTAAAATTCCACCAAATTAATCAACTGTAAGCATGTCAGTATTCTATACACAAAGGTATTGTTTTTTACACCTCCTGCTACATTTGAAATCGCTCAGAAGGACTGAACCGAAGCGGAAATTTCTGCCTATGTTAATAGGCGAATATGTCTGCAAATATAAATAAAACTATCTATTACTGGCTTGACACTAAGTTTTACGGTTCATAAGTTGCTTATTTAAAAAGAGTTACAGTTGAATAAAATGCTATTGATTAGATTGGCACAACAGTTGCTCTTAAACCTTATATGAATACTGTTTTATCAACAGCCAATAATATGCTACTGCCGAATGTAGCTGCTTATAGCGTTTCATCGCTGCCTGCTGAGAGCTCAAAGACTAAACAATTCAGTGTGCCTAATTATGAGAATAAAGGAATAAAAACCGACGAAACATTCACGACCGATAATACCCCTACTAAAAACTCAGATGTTAATATTAAACAACTACGAGACGATTCAGACCCTTCGCTTGATGAGATGGCAAATCAGGAACACCGTTTAGTAAAATCAGACGAAAAGACAGCTCCGGAACAATCCAAAATCAATCAGGATACAACAAAATCCAACAACAATCACATAACAGCAGAAACCAACCAAACCACAAACGAATCTCAACCAGCTACAGCCCCGGTAACAGAAGGCATCGCAACGGATAGTACAGGCAAAGACATTGCCAAAAATAATATAAACACCTCTCAGGAACAAACAGCATTACAAAATATTTTAAAAACATCCATATTTGTAAAAACCAAAGAAAACACCCAACTAACTTCCAGCTCAGACCAAAACGGCAAGGCAGCCAATATAAATTCCATTCAAACAGCAACAACAAAATCACAGGCCGAAAATAAAATTATTACATCAACTACAGGCCAAAACCAAATTAAGCCAAATATTATCTTGTCAAATAGTCAAACCGCGGAAGTTATAAACAAAGGTGAAACAGAACTATCATCTAAAATATCATCCGTTATAAAAGAGCCGGTCAATCAAGGAAACAACACAGAAGCGACAGCAAAAATATTGAATACTGATTCTCAAAAAGCTAATTCCGGTGAAAAACAATTATCGGCGAGCTCTTCCATCACTTCTTCCGCTCAAAAAACATCCATACTGAACCAAAGCATTCCAACGGCAGATAACAAACAAAACAACAATCAACAGAATGTGTTGGTTGCAGCAACAAAAATCTCACCGAAAACCGACGAATCCGCCAATGATAAAACACTTGATGGCCAAACGTCCTTAGATGTCAACTCGGGTAATAATAAAATACATGCTAATACCACGGCCGAGTCGATTAGCAAAGATTTGAACATTGAACAAATCGGAATTACCACCAACCAAAGCAAAGACAACAACAATCCCTCTTCGAACAATAATTCAAATCAGGTTTTTAAGGAGCTAATCTCTTCCAACAATTTACAAAGCTCGCCCGAGGAGCCAGCGGCACCCTCAGCATCAAACAAGGCGGCTAATACCGCCCTGCCCAGCGACGTATCAACAAGCGTCAGTAAACAAATTCAGGAATCCATCCACAGTTCTCTGCGCGACAGCCAACAACAAATAACAATACGACTTAACCCACCCGAACTTGGTAAAGTTTCCATTAAAATTCAGGAACAAAGCGGTCAAATTACAGGATTAATGGAAGTGAGTAATACACAAACCAGGTTTGAGATACAACGGATGCTACCCGAGATAATTCAAAACCTTCAGGATAGCGGCATACAAATTAAACAGATTAACGTTATACCGACGAATCAACAGGAACAACAAGCTTTCAAAGACCAATCTTTAGCGGAACAACATAACGGTGAAACGGGGCAGCAAAACCTGCCAAACTCCAATCAAGAAGGAAACCATTCGGCATGGACCGAACCAAATGATTGGCAGAGAGGCATTGAAAGCTATGGAGGCGCAAGTCAACCATACGCTCAAATTACAAATGACTTTATAGATGTCCTGGTATAACAAATCTCTAAAGAAATAAAATCCAGTTTGGATATTAGATAGTTCATAAGGCCAAGGGGCCAATTACTGATGATTAGCATCAATGACATTATTAAAGCCGCTGTGCAACACCACAGGGCCGGGCAATTCAAACAGGCCGAAGCACTGTATCGGCTCGCTCTACAAAATGAGCCCAATCATTCGGTTGCGTTACACTCGCTTGGTATACTTGCCTCTCAGAAAGGTGAAAATCAACTTGCCTTCGAGCTAATTAGTAAGGCAATAGAGACAAATCCAAAAGTCGCGCAATATCAAAACAGTCTCGGCATTATCTTAGAGGCACTGGACAAACCAAAGCAGGCAGTCAAGGCCTATCAGCAAGCAGTCCAGTTGGCGCCCGACTATGCTGAGGCATATCACAATATGGCGATTGCGCTTAAGTCACTGGAATTCTATGATGCTGCAATTAAACAATGCAAAAAGTCGCTTTCAATCAAACCAGATTATACGCAGGCATATAACACACTCGGCTATTGCCTCGATATGCAAGGTAAAGACGATGAGGCAATCGAAAATTATACGAAAGCTATACAACTCGCGCCGAATTACGCCGAGGCGTATAACCATCTTGGAACAATTCACAGCGCACACGGCCGGTATGACAAAGCGATTGAAAATTACCAACGGGCAATTCAGATTGACGCTGACTATGCTGAGGCGCACTGGAACCTTGCGCCCTCTCTTTTGGTAACAGGAAGACTTGCCGAGGGCTGGAAGGAATACGAATGGCGACGACATCCGGAGCTGGAAATGCTGACCTATCCCCACCACTATGAGCAACCTCGATGGGATGGTTCACAGTTTGTCGGAAGTAGACTGCTTGTTCATTACGAACAGGGGCTCGGTGACACTATAAACTTTCTACGATATATACCTATGGTCAAATCTCT
>CAZUTR010000103.1:0-8163 GCA_964623545.1 uncultured Pirellulales bacterium
TCGCCAAAGATTTGGTCCTTCAAACAGCAAAAGGCACCGCTCTGCTTGCGGTCGAGCGGGACAAACAAGGCGAGAGTCCCGCCCAGCTTCGCCGCAAGGTAACATCGCCCGGCGGCACGACCGAGGCGGCCCTGAAGGTCTTTGCCGAAGGTAACTTCGGCCCGCTGATTTCAGCAGGTATCAAAAGGGCTCGCGACAGAGGCAGGGAGCTGTCCAAGTAATGCTGCGAAGAACAGAATTGTAAGAAACCGCCGGCTCTCGAATCGATTGTATTGTTTATTTCTAAAGCAAAAAAACCTGTCAAGTTGGCTCTTTGTACGGCTTTTAACTGCCAGAATTGGCAGCTTTAATGTGCAAAATGCGTCCCAATTTTATGGATATTTAATTTCTGTATTTTGTAATTGCTTATTTCAAAAGCAGTTAAAATCAAAACCGCACAAAAGCCCGCACAAAGCACAAAAGCTGGTATATTCTTTGCATATTTGATATAAATTATGGCTTACAGCTTTTGGCTGTAGATAAGCAATCGTACCTTTAGTTGAAGGAGACAAATAATTATGGCAGTAAAAGAACTGGCTTTCGAAACCAACGCAAGGGCCGCACTACTGGCAGGCGTGGAAAAACTGGCGGCGGCGGTCAAATCAACGCTCGGCCCAAGAGGTCGAAACGCCATTATCGACAAAAGCTGGGGCGGACCCACTGTAACAAAAGATGGCGTAACAGTAGCTGAAGAAATTGAATTTATCGACAAAGGCGAAAACCTCGGCGCAAAGCTTGTCAGAGAAGCGGCGAGCAAAACTTCCAAAATCGCCGGCGACGGTACGACAACCGCTACCGTCCTCACAGAAGCATTATTCAAAGAGGCCTTCAGGAACCTCGCAGCCGGCGCCGATGCGATGAGTCTCGCAAGGGGTATGCAGAAGGCGGCCCAGGCGGCAACCGACAAGCTCATCTCCCTCGCAAAGCCCATCGACATCACAAAGGCCGACGACATAATCAACATCGCCTCGGTATCGGCAAACAACGATGTTGAAATCGGAAAGATTATGGCCGAGGCCTTTCAGCAGGTCGGAAAAGACGGTGTTATCACCGTCGAAGAAGGCAAAGGCATCGAAACGACCGTTGACTTCGTCGAAGGTATGCAGTTTGACCGCGGCTATCTTTCGCCGCATTTCGTAACCGACCCCGACAATATGGTTTGCGTACTTGATAAACCTTACATCCTCGTCTATGAAGACAAAATCAGCAATGTGGCAAAACTCGTTCCCCTGCTCGAAAAAACTGCAAAAGCAAAAAGACCGCTGCTTATTATCGCAGAAGACGTCGAGAGCGAGGCGCTGGCGACTTTGGTGGTAAACAAACTTAAAGGTATCCTTCAGGTCGCAGCGGTAAAAGCGCCCGGCTATGGCGACCGAAGAAAGGCAATGCTTCAGGACATCGCAACCATTACAGGTGCCGAACCGATTTTTAAAGACCTCGGAATTGAGATGGAAAACATAAGTGTAAAACAGCTCGGCCAGGCCAAAAAAGTAACCATAGACAATGATAACTGCACAATCGTCGAGGGCGCAGGCAGTGACGATGCCATCAAAGGAAGAATCAAACAAATCCAGAACGAAATAGACGTAACAACAAGTGATTACGACAAGGAGAAACTGCAGGAACGGCTGGCAAAGCTGACCGGCGGAGTCGCCCAAATCAATGTCGGGGCCGCAAGTGAGGCGGAGATGAAGGAAAGAAAAGCGCGAATAGAGGATGCCCTTCACGCCACACGTGCCGCAATAGAAGAAGGCATTGTCCCAGGCGGAGGCGTTGCTCCTATTCGTTGTATCGATGTTGTCAAAAAGCTGAAACTCGAAGGAGACGAACAAACCGGAGCCGATATTGTCGCAAAAGCGCTAACAATGCCCTGTTACTGGATTGCCGCTAATGCTGGTGCAATTGCGAACCTCGTCGTAAGTAAGGTTACCGAGGGCAAAGGCGGATTCGGCTACAATGCCGACACGGATAAATACGAGGACCTGCTCCAATCGGGCGTCATCGATCCCGTAAAGGTGACGCGAATCGCAATACAAAATGCCGTCAGTATTGCAACTCTGCTTTTAACAACAGACTGTCTCGTTACGGAAAAGCCAAAAGAAAAGGAACAGATGTCGCCAGGCGGCATGCCGCCCGGTGGTATGGGCGGTATGGGAGGCTACGGCGGTATGGGTGGAGGAATGGGTGGTATGGACATGATGTAAGGAGAAAAGATGAAGACAAAAAGCAATCAACTAACTCATGTTTACATCTTAATCGTAGTGAGCATATTCTGTGCCGTGATGCTTGCTGGTTGCGATTTAATCAGTCGCAAAGTTGTTTTAACCGGTGAAGAGCTGCGCGCTGAGCAGGCAAAATGGTTTCAGGATGCCAAATTCGGTATGTTCATACATTGGGGCGTGTATTCTGTAGCTGGCCGCGGCGAATGGCTTATGAACAATGAAAAGCTTTCGATTGAAACGTACGAGAAGTTGACTGAGAGGTTTAATCCAATTGAGTACGACCCTGCTGAGTGGGTGCAAATCGCAAAAGATGCGGGCATGAAATACATCACAATAACAAGCAAACACCATGATGGCTTTGCAATGTGGGACTCGAAGGTTACTAAATGGGATATTGTGGACACCACGCCTTACGGCAAAGACGTTCTGAAAATGCTGGCCGATGAATGCGAGAAGCAGAATATGCCTTTGTTTTTCTATCATTCGCATTTGGATTGGCACCACCCTGATTACTTCCCACTAGGCCAGACAGGTCACCACTCCGGCAGGGAACAAAAAGGTGACTTCAACAAGTACATTAAATATATGAATAAACAAATAGCCGAGCTGTGCAGTGGACGATACGGCAAATTAGCTGGCTTTTGGTTTGACGGCTGGTGGGACCAGCAGGTCAAAAAGCCCGGCAGGCAAACTCATGTAGATTGGCGCCTGCAGGAAACTTATGACTTGATTCACCGATTACAGCCGCAGGCCTTGATTGGAAACAACCATCATGAGGCGCCTTTCCCGGGTGAAGATTTTCAGATGTTCGAGCGAGGCGTTCCCGGAAGGGATAAATACAGCAAAGCTAATTTCGTTTCCAAACTGCCGCTCGAGACCTGCGACACTATCAATAACTCCTGGGGTTACAACAGAACAGACAGGAAATTCAAGAGCCCGAAGCAGTTAATTCGCTACCTCGTAATGACGGCCGGATACAACGCAAACTTGCTCCTTAATGTCGGACCGATGCCGAATGGCCAAATTCAAACCGAAGCTGTTCGGTGTCTCAAAGAGGTCGGCAAATGGTTATCAATTAACGGCGAAACCATCTACGGCACACGCGGGGGCCCGATGCCGCCGCAAAACTGGGGTGTGACTACCAAAAAAGGTGATAAAATCTACGTGCACATTTTTCAGGTTCCTGAAAACGGAAGAGTTGCACTGCCGAATACAAAAAAATTAAAGGTCAAAAGTGCCAAATTGTTCAAAGACGCAAGCGAGATTGAATTTAATGACAAAGGCAATGTCGTTTTGAGAATCCCTCGGAACGCTATAGATCCAAATGACACAATTGTAGTTCTGGAAATATAAATATTACAAGTATGGAATAACAAAAGTAATCAAGGAGACAGTTATGAAGCTAAAACCTTTGGATGACAGAGTTGTAGTAAAGCAATCGGAAGCGGAAGAGAAAACCACCGGCGGAATTATCCTGCCGGACACCGCAAAGGAAAAACCACAACTCGGAAAGGTGATTGAAACAGGACCGGGAAAACTGCTCGATAACGGCAAAAGAAGTAAGATGAGCGTAAAGAAAAACGACAAGGTTATCTACGGCAAATACTCGGGAAACGAAATTGAAATCGACGGCGAAAAATACGTGATTCTCAGAGAAAGTGACATCCTCGGAATAGAGGAGAAGTGAAAATTAAAAATTGAGAATTCTGAAAATTCATTAATTAATAACAAGAGGTTATAAAAATGGCAAAACAATTAATGTTTGATGATGCTGCTCGAAAAGAGCTCAAAGACGGGCTTTCACAACTGGCTGCTGCGGTCAAGGTTACTCTCGGGCCGACCGGCAAAAACGTTATCCTGCAAAAAAGCTGGGGCTCGCCGAAGGTAACGAAGGACGGCGTCTCGGTCAGCAAGGAAATCGAGTTGCCTGAGCCGTTCAAGAATATGGGAGCGAAGATGGTCAACGAGGTCGCCAGTAAAACCTCCGACGCTGTCGGTGACGGAACGACTACTTCAACCGTCCTCGCCGAGGCAATATACAACCAAGGTCTAAGGCATGTAACAGCGGGCGCTAATCCGATGGCCATCCAGCGGGGAATCAGCAGGGCCGTTGCAGCAGCCACAGAATTCATCAAGTCGATTAGCGTGCCCGTAAAGGGACACGATGATATTGCAAAGGTTGCAACTATCAGTGCGAACAATGACCCCCAGGTCGGCGAAATTTTGGCCAAGGCAATCGATGAGGTCGGAAAGGAAGGCGTCATCGAGGTCGAAGAAGGCAAGGGTATGGAAAACGAGCTGAATGTCGTCGAGGGTATGCAGTTTGACAAGGGCTATATCTCCCCGTATTTTATAACTAATCCCAACACCCTCGAAACCATTTTGGAAGATGCATATATACTCTTTCACGAAAAGAAAATTTCCAATGTTCGCGAGTTTCTGCCGCTGCTTGAAAAGATTGCTCAGGTGGCCAGGCCCTTGTTGATTATTGCCGAAGATGTCGAAGGCGAAGCGCTTGCCGCTCTGGTTATTAATCGCCTGCAGGGTGTCCTGAAAGTTTGTGCTGTAAAGGCGCCCGGTTTCGGCGACCGAAGAAAATCGATGTTGGCCGATATGGCCGTCGCCACCGCGGGGCAGGTAATTACTGAGGACTTGGGAATCAAGCTCGAAAAGATTGAGCTCTCACAATTAGGCCAGGCAAAAAAGATAGTAATAGACAAGGAAACTACAACAATTATCGAAGGCGCCGGCAAACCCAAGGACATGAAAGCAAGATGTGACCAGATTCGAAGTCAAATCGAAAAGACAACCAGTGACTACGACCGCGAAAAACTCCAGGAGCGCTTGGCAAAACTAACCGGCGGAGTTGCTGTTATAAAAGCCGGTGCTGCAACTGAGGCCGAAATGAAAGAACGCAAAGACCTGCTCGATGATGCCCTGCACGCAACAAGAGCCGCAACCGAGGAAGGAGTCGTCGCCGGCGGCGGAGTCGTTTTCCTAAGGGCCATCGCTGAAGTTGAAAAAGCTAAGGCTAAAGCAAAGGGCGAGGAAAAAATCGGATTCGATATCGTCCGTAACGCTCTTAAAACTCCCACAATGCAAATCGTTGAAAACTCCGGCGAAGCGGGTGACGTTATCGTGGCTACGCTTCTTGAAAAGCTCGAAAAGCAGAAAAACATCGGATACAACGCAAACACAGGCCAGTTTGTCGACATGTTAAAAGCCGGTATTATCGACCCAGCAAAGGTTGTCAGGATTGCTTTGGAAACCGCAGCTTCGGTGGCAGGATTGATGTTAACCACAAACGTGTTAATTACCGATTTAAAGGATGAAGACAAAGACGAAGAGCCCATTCCCGGCTCTGTTAGATAACGCCCTCGTATTTCGTTAAGCATGAAGTGTATCTAGTTTATATATACGCAACACGAAATACGATATACGCAATACGAGACTATGGCCAAACGCGATTATTATGAAGTATTAGGAGTAAGCAAAAGCGCCTCTGCCGACGATATCAAACGCGCGTATCGGCGCATGGCGATAAAGTATCATCCCGACAAAAATCCCGGTGACAAAGAGGCCGAAGCCAAATTCAAGGAATGCGCCGAGGCATATGAAGTCCTCAGCGACCCGGAAAAGCGCAAGCGTTACGACCAGTTCGGACACGAAGGCCTGCGCGGAATGGGTATGCGCGACTACTCACACATGAGGTGGCAGGACATCGGCAGCATATTCCAGGACATCTTCGGTTTCGATGATTTCTTTGGTGATATATTCGGTGCTCGCGGAGCAAGGTCGGCTCGACGTGCAGGCCCGACACGTGGCTTCGACCTCGAAACATCGGTTGAATTGACGCTCAACGATGTTGCAAAAGGAACTGAGAAAACTATCGAGTTTACTCGTCAGGATATATGCCCCGAATGTACCGGCTCCGGTTGTGCCAGGGGCTCATCACCGGGCCGATGTCCGGGTTGTGGTGGTACCGGCCAGGTCGCAAAAGGAGGCGGCTTTTTCAGAATGGTCTCGACCTGCCCGCAATGCAGAGGAACCGGTCAGATTATTACAAATCCATGCAAAAAATGTAAAGGTACCGGAAGAGTCCCCAAAAAGAGGGTCGTCAACATCAAAATCCCGGCCGGAGTTCACGAAGGACAGGGTATCAGAGTCGCTGGCGAAGGTGAACCCGGCCATCGCAACGGCCCAAGAGGTGATTTGTACTGCTATGTGAAAGTAAAACCGCACGAGTTTCTCGAACGCGACGGCAATAACATCATTGCCCTTGTCCCCATAAGCTTTACTCAGGCGGCCCTTGGTACGACTATTGATGTGCCAAGCTTAAATGGTACAAAACAGCTCAAAATCCCACCGGGAACTCAGTACGGTAGCGTCTTTCGAATAAAAGGCCAGGGCCTGCCTGACTTGCGAACGCACAGAAATGGAGACCAGCTTGTCCAGGTACTTATTGAAACCCCGGCAAAACTAAATGCTCAACAGCAGGATTTGCTGAGGGAATTTGCCAAGACCGAGAATAAATCGGTCTTTCCAAAAGCGACCGGCTTTCTCGAAAAACTTAAAAAATATTTTGGTAATAACTAATGAAACACAAATCGAAAGAACAAAAACAACCAAAAAATAGCGAGCTGAAAGAGCTTCACGAGCAAATCAACAATTTGCAGAAAGAAAAAGACGAGCTTTTCGAAAAGCTTCAGCGCGTCAGCGCCGATTATGCAAATTACCAAAAGCGGGCCCCGAAGCAAATCGCAGATACTGTCAGCTACGAAAAAGAACAAATGATAAAGACATTGCTGCCTGTCTTGGATAATTTTGACCACACGCTGCAAAATGCTCACTCAGCCGACAACTCGGATTCTTTTGTCAAAGGTGTGAAAATCATCTACGATCAGATGCTCGACGTTCTGAAATCACACGGCATTGAGCAGGTGAAATCGCTGGGTGAGGAATTCGACCCGGCCCAACACGAGGCAATGACTCATCGGGCCGAGCCGGACCAAAAAGAGAACATTGTACTCGAAGAATTCCAAAAGGGTTACAAACTCAACGGTCGGACAATCCGCCCGGCAAAAGTCATCGTAAACAAACTGCCTCAGGAAAAAAAACCTGAAGAAGAAAATGAAGAATACGAAACAACAGATACACAATAATCAGACGAATAAATGCCAACCTACGAATACACATGCCAATACTGTGGACACGAATTCGAGCAGTTCCAATCCATCACTGCAAAACCGCTCACAAAATGCCCGAAGTGTTCAAAGAAAAGACTGAAACGTCTCATCGGCACCGGTGCGGGCGTAATCTTCAAAGGCTCCGGCTTTTACCAAACCGACTATAGAAGCGACAGCTACAAGAAGGCCGAGAAAAGCGAAAAAGAAACCGCCGAAACCAAAAAGGAAAAAGCCGAAACGAAAACAAAAGACTCAAAAGCCACCCCAAAAACCAAACCCGGCCCCGAAGGCAAAACCAAATCAGCTTAATCGTTATTCACATCACTGCCACGGACAATAAAACAGAAAAATACAAAATAATGATTGGAATTGGAAAACTCCTTCGTGACTAACCGCCCTACTTTATCAGTCTTGCGATTTGTTTGAATTTCGGATGCTCCGCCGTTTTAAGAAGCTCGAACAGGACCATCTCAACACTGCTGATTTTCACCCCTTCGCTGGCCATCCTCTCAAATGCGATTTTCTTGTTCTCAATCGTTCTTGAAGAAACCGCATCGGCAATCACTTCAACATGAAAATCCTTTGCTGATAAGTCAACCGCCGTTTGATAAATGCAGACATGAGCTTCGATACCACACAGCAGAACCTGCTTTCGTGACAGCTCTTTAATTTTTTTGCCGAATTGCTCATCACTGCAGCAGCTGAAACTCGCCCAC
>CAZUTR010000104.1:0-3818 GCA_964623545.1 uncultured Pirellulales bacterium
AAAAAGTCTCTCTCTCAATAAAAAAGTACTTATCACCATACTATCAGCACATTATCAATTTTATAGGATTAAATAAAATTTGTCAAAGAAAAAATCTAAGAAAATAAAAGCTAAAAAAACCATCAAATATGCTCCAATCCGTGATTAAAGGGGAAAAATAAGGTATATAAAATTCCGCATTTACATATCTGCTTGATATAACCGTACTTACAATATCTGAACTTCGCTTCTTCAACAAAGTAAAAAATTTTATTTTATTATCAAAAATAATTATCTTGACAGTTTTTCGAGACTTAGGTAAAATTAAATTGATATTTACAAATAATTAAGCAAGAAATATCCTATGTTTGCCAAGGATTTTGGAGAGTTAGAATTTATGGAGAGTCGGATTTAATTAAGGATACTGGGGAATAAAACCCGATAAGGATTTTGAGGAGCGAGACTTAAGCAGGGACGTTGGGGTGAAAAATTCAAGGGGTGTAACTTTGCAGGGTGTTTTACCCATCCTGGTGTGGGGTCACTATATGCTCTCTAAAAAGAGCTTCACTAAAAATTACTATTTCTGCGCCGAGTCCGCGCACAACATAATGCTTAACGGTTTACTTGCGGCCGTTATCGCAAGAGAAGTTATATAAGCTGAATATTGTTAACTTTTTTTGGAGAATTTGACTATGAGAAGTATAAATTTCAAGTTGTTGATTATTATTGTAAGTTTGTTGGGAGGGATTATGTTTTCGACCGCCGCGGCCCAGCTTAATGCTGCCTGCTGTCTGTCAGATGGTTCCTGCTTCAACATTGATACAGTGCAAGACCTTTTAACATGTCAGAATTCCGGAGGGACAATGATTCCGCCGCCTTCGAGGTGTCAGGGCGATAACAACGTAAACGGCATAGATGACATCTGCGAGGGTGCGCTTGGGGCATGCTGTGAAGAGGTGACAGGCGATTGCTACTACTCGATATTAGATGATTGCTTGCTACCGTATGTATGGTACGGCCTGGGAAGTTCTTGCTACGATTGCATGCCTCCGGAACTTGGTGCCTGTTGTATGCCTGATGGTGATTGCTACGATGATACCACGTTGGACGATTGTGAAATGATGATGATGGGAGACTGGATGGGCCCAGGCAGCCAATGCACCGGATGGACGGAGGCGTGTTGCTTCCTGGATGGCTCTTGTGCTAACGCCGACCCAATGTGTTGTGTCAATATGGGCGGTGTACCTCAAGGCCCTGGTACTGGTTGCCTCGGGGACCAAAATGCCAATGGCACAGATGACGCCTGCGAAGAACTGGATCCAAATATCAAATGGTCTCAGCCACCAGTGCTGTATCAACCACCGGACATCTTTATCGGCTGGGATGAGCCATCGCTCGAACCCTGGGACGTAATGGCACTTGATGATTTCCGATGTGATACAGACCTGCCAATCACTGCGATACGATGGTGGGGTTCCTTACTTGGCTACTACGACGACGTTATTCCACCGGGGCTTCTCCCGTATGCCTTTTACATCTCAATCTGGACAGATACTCCTGCCTCCGGGTCCGGTGAGCCTGAGATAAAGTGGGTTCAGTATCCGGACTTGAGCGAAAATGGTTTTGATTTAGATGTAACTGAAGAAGGAGAACCATGGATTTGGGCTGGGCCCGAGATTGCCGCTGATGATTTTCCGTGCGAGATGACTGGGCCGATTACTGACATTCACATCTGGGGCTCGTGGGTTTGGGATAACCTGCCTGAAGGTGACCCAACAAATGTGTGGTTCACAGTGAGTATTCACGCTAACAATCCAGTGGGACCTTACGGCTACTCAGAACCTATCGAGCCGCCTCTTTGGCAGCGAGACTTCTACTACCCAGAGTTTGAAGCCAGCATTTATGCTCAGGATATATTTGAGGGCTACTGGATACCTTGCAATGGTATCCTTGAGTATGATTATACCTGCTGGCTTTACAGTTTCTACATCGATCCTGCAGAGGCCTTCATTCAGCAGGAGGGAGAAATCTACTGGCTTGATATTCAGGCACACGTAATAGCCAATGATTATGACCCGGTGCGGTTTGGCTGGAAAACATCCTACGAACATTATATTGATTATGCAGTCTACGCATGCGGCTACAAATATGACCACGATCAGTGGGAAGAGCTGTGGGACCCATATTATGAACAGCGACGCGACCTGGCTTTTATGATTACAACTCAGGCCGAGGGATACAGCCATCCAAATGAGTTGATATGGGACACTTACTGCTATGATTATGACGTCGACTTCTATGGCTGGGAGTATGACCCACGTTCCGGATATGATGACCTGCCCAAATTCGAATTCTTCCAGGAGCTGCCTCCAGCAGAATACTGGTACCAGCCGGGTGATAATGGCATTTACTGGCTGGGTATAATGGCACTCTATGAATTTGTCCCTGTGGATTACCCGTGGGGATGGGAGACACGCCCCCACTTCTTCCAGGATGATGCCGTATGCTTCTATTACGATTATTTCCCAATAGAACCTGGTACACAATACCCGGCAGAATACTTCGAGCCTATCGAGTGGGAAGGTGAAACCTGGGACTTGAGTTTCGAGTTGATTTCCGAAGAAGAGCCGCCGCCGGAAGTTGAATATGGCGACGCACCTGAGAACGGCATTGCATATCCGTCTCTCGGTGTCAATGGAGCTTTCCCAACGTGCGTGACTGCCCTACCGGCAGGTTACATCGAGCACGGACTGGGCAGGGCTCGTTTCGAATTTATTCCTCCACCTGGTCCTGGTTGGGATCCTGAGCTTGATGGCGATGCAGGACTGTGTCCGCCGCCTGGTTGCTTCCCAACTTATGATGACGATGAATGCTACATGGATGGTGACGCGGGACTTATCTTCCCTGAACCATATACTATCATAGGACCTGCTGGAGCAGAGGCCGTGGTTCCCTGTCCGGCCAGTATTGGTACGGCACTTGGGCTCACATGTCAAACCGCTGTCTGGGGGATCGATATAGACATCTGGGTCGTCAACAACATGCCCGCAGATGGGTACGTAAATGTCCTTGCAGACTGGGATCAGAATGGAACGTGGGCTAGCAGTTCACCTTGTCCCGTTGGTCCAGCTCGCGAGCACCTCCTGAGGAACTTAGTGGTACCAATGGGTTATTCCGGACCACTATCAGCTTTGATGCCCGCTGGAAGTATGTTCATCATCGGACCTAACTCAGGATACGTTTGGTTCAGGTTCTCCATCACTGAGCGACCTGTACCAGTACCGCCTCCGGGCTGGAATGGAGATGGTGTCTTCGATGATGGTGAAACTGAAGACTACCTGCTGCGGGTTGACCCTTATATCTATGTACCCAAGCCGCCGGTTGAGCACCTCAAATGGTCTCAGCCGCCTATTGAGTGGTATCCGCAATCCGAAGATCCGCCTCTCTATTGTGGCTGGGATGAGGTGTCTATAAGAGAACTGTACGAACCGCCGGAAATGTGGAAGGTGGCTGCGGACGACTTTAGATGTCTGGGACGTATGCCGATTACCTCCATTCACTGGTATGGTTCGTATATCGAATGGCTCGAAGAAGAGCCGCCGACGGGGCCGAATGAGCCGATTGCCTGGAAGATAGCATTCTGGTCCAATCACGCTGCAGACCCTACTGCTGAACCTGACTATAGCTATCCGGTAGAGCTGCTCTGGCAGATTGAAGTGGGTGCTGACCTAGTAGATGTAGAGTGGATAGGCACCGATGAGATACCGGATTGGATGTACCCAGAAAGCTGCTTCCAGTACACCGTGCATCTGGAGCCCAACGATTACTTCTGGCAGTAC
>CAZUTR010000104.1:3828-6022 GCA_964623545.1 uncultured Pirellulales bacterium
GAACAATTATATCGATAAAACAGAAGATAATGTCTTCTGGATTAGTATCGCAGCGATTTACGAACCGTATACACCAGTGCCACGGTATCCGTGGGGTTGGAAGACAAGACCAATGCACTGGATGGATGATGCCGTAACATTCTATTATGATGGACGGCTCGAGCCAGGTGTAGTGCTTGACCCTTACAGTATCTACCCGCTTGAAGGCCCGTGTACGCAAAGCTTCGATTTGGCATTTGAGCTTGACACCGACCCCTGCTACATAAAGCATGAGCAGGCCTATGACAGCTTACGACACTGGCCTTGGTATCACGATGAATATTCATTCGCCTGGGAGACTATCTACACTGAGACTGTGACAAAGTGGATTCAGGAACCTGACTTTACTAATACCGGTATCGACGTAGATGCGACACTCGATCAGTTCGGGGGCTACCCACCGCAGCTACTTGCAGACGATTTCCTGTGTACCGAGACCGAGTGGATTACCGACATCCACATCTATGGCTCATGGTGGCGCGATCGCCTGCCAATGGGAGGTGAGACCCAAGTCGTATTTACGCTAAGTCTTCACCCTGATATTCCCGCTGGCGTGGTGGAACCGTGGTCCATACCCGGACCGCCGCTCTGGTTGCGGCCGTTTGGTCCTGGTGAGTTTGGCGTTGATATGGTCTTTCAAACGCCCGAGAGCTACTACATGCCATGCACCGATATATTCACATATCAAGACCACACGATGGCCTGGAGGTACGACTTCTACCTGCCTAAAGGAGAACTGCTCCAGGAAGGTACGCCCGACGAGCCGGTTATATACTGGCTGAACGTGCAGGCCATGCCACTTAACGCCTCAGATCCTGATGTCAGGTTTGGCTGGAAAACCTCGCTGGACCACTGGCAGGATAATGCGGTCTTCGGCATAGGTAACGAACCGTATGATGGTCCGTGGTTGCAAATAATGAATCCGTTGACAGAAATAACAGACCTGGCATTCGAGATTACGACCGAAAAGGAGTACACGGAACTTCAAATCGACCGTCTCGTTGCTGACGACTGGCCATGTGAGACAAATACACCGGTTTCGGCTATTGTCTTCTGGGGCTCGTATCTTGAATATTTCTACGAGGCCTGTCAGTGCTTTGAGCCGGTCCCAACACCGGTACCGCCGGATTACTTCCTCCTGCAGATTTGGACAGACGTGCCGGCAGGTGTAGATGAGCCCTTCAGTCATCCCGACGAAGTAATCTGGGAGTACAAGGCCTATGATTACGACGAGGTCATGGTCGGCTATGACAAATATCCCGAAGGAGGTGGAGGTGCTCCAGGTTACGAGCCGGTCTTCCGCTATTCAGTCCGGCTGCCTGAGGACGAGTACTTCTGTCAGCAGGAGCCGAATTCCGTTTACTGGCTAAGCGTTGTAGCCGTCTACTCCGAAAGTGAACCTATGTATCCGTGGGGCTGGACAAATCACGAGCACATGTACAACGATGACGCTGTTGAAGGATTCTTCGACGGCATAGAGTGGACATGGAATGAGCTTTTTGACCAGAACGAGCCGCCACAGAGCCAGGATATGTCATTTGTCCTGTTCACCGGCCGCACTTGCTGGGATCTCATCGAGTGTGCTGGTCAGCCTTTCGGCGATTCTACATGCGATGGTTCTGTTAATTTCGCCGACCTGGCTGCGTTGAAGATGGGTTGGATGAAGAACCAGGGACAGCCCGGTTATAACTGCTGCACCGACTTCACCCAAGATGGTTCTATCAACTTCCAAGAGCTGCTTATATTGAAGATGTACTGGATGACCAGTGGTTATACACCGTCCACCAAAAACCAGACTTGCTGTCCGTAGTATGCTCTGTCAAGGTTTTTGTTTGTAATAAAAAGGGCTGTGAGCAAAATCGCTCACAGTCCTTTTCTATGTGATAATATATACTATTCGCTAAATACGGGTTACGAGATAAAGGAGTTGATATGTATATACTCAACTTTCAGACTTTTTTTCTGGTTGCATTTGCGATTATTTTTTACAAGCTCGCGGAGATTGAGAAGGCTCCAAAATTCCTCTGGACGGGCCTGTCCATCATCGTCTCTCTTATCGTCCGCCTCCTCTCATGGGGAGTAGTCGCATTAATACTCGGCCAAATAGCCCTGTTTTTCGGTATAGGAATCTTCAGAGCGATTTTTTTGAAGAAAA
>CAZUTR010000104.1:6032-8130 GCA_964623545.1 uncultured Pirellulales bacterium
CCTTCTCCCTCGTCACTCATCCTTCATCCCTCATCCTTCCGTCCTTTGACTCGTGTTTTTTTATCGTGAATTTTGTAGAAATTTCTTCACAAGTTGTCACTGGCCTGTATACTATTGGCTAAAATACGATATCTGAAGTGGATATATTTAGAGTGCATGGCCTTGATGCTATATTATTGATTGTTTTTGCGTTTATTTTTTACAAGCTCGCAGAAGTTCAGAAAGCTTCGATGCTTCTCTGGACAAGTATGTCGGTTATCGTCTTCCTTGGCGCCCGTCTCATTTCTTTCGGATTGCTCGGAGCATTAATTGGCCAGTTAGTTCTGTTTTTTGGTTTAATACTTATCAAAGTCTTGTCATCTGAAAAAAAATGATTTGCTGATTCCCGCTGTCAGCCTCAATTCTGAATTTTAATTTTTAATACCCGTGGCCAAGCCATTTGATTTCCCCTCGAAATACAAATTTCTCTTGTCTTTATTTCCATATTTTTTGTGTAGTACATCTATAAATAAAAGTGGCTGCCAGTAAAATAACCTAATACGCCAGCGTATGTTGATTCCTACGAACGCTTCGTTAGTAAATAGAACAGGGGCCTACACCAAAGAGGTATAGGCCCCTAATTACAACGCAATCATCAGCTCACTTGAGCGATATACACAACCGATTACGGTTGTGGCCAAAGTTTCTTCTGGAGCCAGTTTTCAGCTAAGACAGCATAATCTTTGAAGTCGATGACGTTGGGATCCGGATAATCCTCGACGTACAGGTCCGTCGGCGTCAAAAGCTCCAAATAAAGACTTCCTGTACCGTCAGTAGCCAGGTAAGCAGCTTCCTGTTGCGACAAAACATAATCGTAGACCTGGAAGTCGTCTATCCTGCCGATGTAATGGCTCCACCATATATTTCGTGTGCCAACGTAAAACTTGCCGACGGGTGTGTCAAACATCGGATTATCAGCATTTACATCACTGGTCTCAGCTATTTTCATGCCATTGTGATATATCTGCATCAGGTCGGCATCAGCGTCTTTAATGAAGACATAGTGGTTCCAACGTTCTGCAAAATCGAGGAGATTTTGTAAATCTACAGATGAGCACCATGGGTCACAGGGGTCAGGAGGATTTACTGCACCTACGCGCCAACCCGCGCGAGGACCATATAGATTGCGTGGAGGAAGCGGCGTCGGGCAGTAGGCCTCTACAACCTCGGTTCCCTGCCACGGGTCTTCATTATCGGCTGCCCTGACACCAAAGATACCATTCCACTGGTCCTGGGGATAATCTCGATAATCATTGACCCACACTGAAAAACTTATTTTTTGCGTATCATTAGCAAAATTGAGTACCTCCGGCGGAACATCAACGAAAGTGTCGCTGTCAGGCAACAAAGCGATACAGCCGCTACCGTCGCGGCCGCCGCTGGTGTCCCATGTATCCTCGCCCAAATTCTCGACTGTTCCGTCAAAGTCGCATGGGTCGTAGCTGCCGTAAGAAGGAGCCCAGTTTGTGGTAACGTCGCCCGCAGTCTCATTGAACTTGTACCACAATACCGGTGCATTCGGCTCCACTATCGGGTCATATTCGAGTGTCTCATCAGCGGATAGCCATTCACTTACCATCACAATGAGATCCAAATAACTAACAAAACAATCGCTGTCGAAATCGCCCGCAGGACCAAACTCAGATACGCATCTTTGCTCAAATACTCTGATGTCGTCAAATATGACCGTACCTTCGCCACCAACCGGCCCATTGTCTGGATTACCCCGAAGGCCAAAGCCGATACGGACAGACTCGATATGATTCAGGTCCAGGTCTGGATTTTCGTCGGTGAAATCACTCAACTCAATAGCCCACTGCTGCCAGGTTCCTTTCTTGGCTGCATTCGGGTCAAGATGGTCCACGTAAGCGTAGTGGCCCTGACCATAGGTGCCGACATCGCACGTGTCCTCCAGGCCGACATACATCCTGTCGTAAACAGGGTCACAATCATTACTCAATTGACCCATGTAGAATAGCTCAATAGCTAAAAAGCTTGCGTTTACTTTATCATCCGGGGTCAAGTCTATTCCGCCGGCATAATATCGAAGAATCTCCGA
>CAZUTR010000105.1:0-8032 GCA_964623545.1 uncultured Pirellulales bacterium
GCTGATTTTCAATTATCGT
Source organism: uncultured Pirellulales bacterium (assembly GCA_964623545.1). Classification (GTDB taxonomy): domain Bacteria; phylum Planctomycetota; class Phycisphaerae; order Sedimentisphaerales; family Anaerobacaceae; genus CAZUTR01. Next base: position 20 of record CAZUTR010000105.1, read on the forward strand.
GAGGTTGCGAAAATCGCAATCTGATTTGCGAGTTTGTACCGAACTGCAAGACCCGGAATAGTGACTATGCGTTTGCGTGACACAATAGTTTGTTCGATTTGCATTGCGCTGGCGATAAGTCTTCTGGTAATCGCGGGTATGCGGCTGGATTATATAAATGCTCAACGAAAAGAAATGAAGTTGATAAGTAACGAGCCACTTGAAAACGCCCCTCCATCACTGGCCTTTGCGACTGTTGCGATGGGGGCCTTTCGGGGGCTGGTTGTAGATGTCCTGTGGATGCGCGCAGACAGATTAAAAGAAGAAGGGCAATTTTTCGACGCAAAGCAACTCGCCGAATGGATATCAATCCTGCAACCCCGCTTTGCAACAGTGTGGGAGTTTCACGCCTGGAATATGGCTTACAATATTTCGGTTGCGATACCGGCGACTCAGCCGGAGCAGCGCTGGCAATGGGTCAAAAACGGGTATGAACTGCTTCGTGACAAAGGTATTCCGCTGAATCCAAGAAGTATTTTGTTGTATCGGGAACTTGCAAGAATATTTCAACACAAGATAGGTGACGTAGCTGATGATGCCCATGAATATTATAAGTTACAGTTGGCTGAGGCGATGGAATCGGCTGTAGGAAAACCCGAGTCTACAGACAATGAATATTTCAAAGCTCTGGCCCAGGCACCAGCTGAATGGGAGCAGGTGATAGTTGATGCGAATATCGTCCCATTGATTACTGCTCTTAAGTCTGCGGAGCCGACATTTGCTGATGATGAGGAGTTTGTAAATAATTATCTGGCATTGAGGCAGAAGCCCAAGAGATTCAAAGACGAGGCTTTTCAAGTAATAAATGATTTCAGAGGAAAAGAGGCGCTCAAAAAATTCGACCTTTTCGCCAAAGCCTATTATCTTCGAAAAACCTGGAAGCTTGACCCGGTTTTAATGCAGCAGATAAACCAAACCTATGGTCCGGTTGACTGGCAAGACCCTAATCTGCACTTACCTCTAGATTGGCGTCATCCGGATAGTCACGCAATTTATTGGGCCGTGAAGGGCTTGCAGATGGCGAGTAAGGAGGAATATTCAGCGGCAGAAACCAATACAGACCGCATTGTCAACCATAGTTTGCAGAACCTTTTCCGAAATGGAAAGATATTTATCTATAATGTTCCAAGCAGGGCGCCTTCAGATTCTGACGTACAGATTTCTGGTTCTCGGGGCCAAACCAAGGAGATTTATCTTCGTCCGGACCTACGGATGTTTGAGCCGTATAACAAATCTGTGCTGGCGATAATAGATAAATACGAGAATGCCTCTACAGGAACTTATCAATCGATGAAAATAGGTCACCGCAACATGCTTAAGAACGCGGTATCTTCCTTTTATCTGGCAGGACATATAAAGCTGGCTCAAAGAATTTATAATCAATTGAGAAAACTTTATCCAAGGGATGAGTTTAAAGTTTCGCTTGTGGATTATGTCAGGTCTCGTCAGCGTGATGAACTCAAAAGTTTTGGCTTAAACGATGCAAAAGAGATGATTCAGATGATGTTGCGGGAGGGATACTTTAGATATGCGGTACGTGATGACGATGCGGCATTCAACAGAGAAAAAATTGCAAAGGATGTTTTTGACCTTTATCAGTCTTTGTATTCAGAAAAGGAGACTCAGGACAGGATTGGCCTGCCTGATTTTAAGTTGTTGAAGTATTTTGCTCTGAGTGATTTTTTTAGTGACGAGGGTTATCCGCTTGTTCTCAGACAGAATCTGCTTAGGCGCATCGAGCTTGAGAGGCCTGAGCTTGCCGAGCAGCTAAAACAGCAGGAAAAACAATTGCTTGAGGAGGCACAATCAACTGATGAACAGCAATCAGGACCTTGAGTTTTCAAAGGAGGGAGAAACCGAAATTCGCAGTTCAAGATTCAAAATTGAGCTTACTGATTCACAGCAAAAAGCTATTTTTCATATTGAAGGGCCTCTACTTGTCATCGCCGGGCCGGGCAGTGGGAAAACCCGCGTAATTACACATCGGATTGCAGCCCTTATCGATTCCGGTGTTAAACCCGGCAATATTTGTGCTATAACTTTTACAAACAAGGCGGCAGAAGAGATGCGCCGAAGGGCCAATACATTCGGAGTGTCAGCGGGCGCACATATCAGTACCTTTCACTCATTATGCGTTAGAATTCTTCGCCGATATGCAGACAAGGCGGCCGTGAGTCCTCAGTTCAGTATTTACGATGAAAGTGACCAGTCGAGGTGTATAAAACAGGCGGTCAAGGATTGTGAGCTTGATACAACGAATTTTCCGCCCGCCAGGTGTCTTGAAGCAATCTCGAGTTTAAAAAATAAGCTGATAGACGCAGGATGTTTCAAAGATGAGGCGGACGATTTTTTTTCAGTGACGCTGGCAAAAATATATGAGCGTTATCAGCATATTCTTGTGGAGAATGATGCACTGGACTTTGATGACTTGTTGATGAGGACGGCGTTTTTACTTAGAGACTGTCCGGAGGTGTGTAGTGAACTTTCCAATCGGTTTAGATTTTTACTGATAGATGAGTATCAGGATACCAACCATGCCCAGTATGTAATCGCCAAAGCGCTTGTCTGTGAGCACGGCAATATATGCGTGACAGGCGACCCTGACCAATCGATTTATCGCTGGCGCGGGGCTGATATTAACAATATCCTGGACTTTGAAAATGACTGGCCCGATGCCACGGTCATCAAACTCGAAGAAAATTTCCGCAGCTCACCCAACATTCTCGAGGTTGCCGACAAGTTGATTTCTCACAATAAAGGTCGAAAAGAAAAAATACTTATTCCCACGAAAGCGGCCGACAGAGATGTTGTGGTCAGCGGTTACGAAGATGAGTTGGAGGAATCGCAAGCGGTGGCCCAGCAAATCGAAGAGTTGGTCGGACAGGGTGCGTCTCTGAAGGAAATAGCCGTGTTCTATCGAGTCAACGCCGCCAGCCGAGCACTTGAAGAGGCAATGATAAAACATAAAGTTCCATATCAGATTGTGCGAGGTGTTGAATTCTACAGGCGAAAGGAAATCCGAGATTTGCTTGGGTACCTGAAGGTCTTGGTCAATCCTAATGACGAGATTGCACTATTACGTATTGTCAATACACCTGCCCGCGGCATAGGCAAGACTACAATCGATAGAGTTCGCACTTTTGCCGAGTCGCATAACATCAGCTTTTATGATGCACTTAAAAAAGCTGAGAAAATTCAAACATTATCCAAAGCCGCAAAGACCAAGACAGCCGCCTTTGTTGGTATGCTTGAAGAATTCAAAAAAGATATTACAGGTTCTGTAGCTAAACTGGCCGAGCGTGTGCTGGTAGAGTCGGGGATGGAAATATCACTTAAAGAAGCCGGTGCGGAAGGTAAAGATGCGCTGGAAAATCTAAACGAACTGATAACTGCTGCAGCGCAATATGACCAGCAGACGGAAGAGCCCTCACTGGTCGATTATCTTCAGCAGATATCTCTGTTCAGCGATGCCGATGCGTATGACGCAGGCAGTGAGCGCGTTGCTTTAATGACGCTGCATACAGCCAAGGGGCTTGAATTTAAAGATGTTTTTATCGTTGGTGTTGAGGATGGTATTCTGCCGCATGAGAGAGGTGCCGACGACGAAGGAGAGACAGAAGAAGAACGTCGGCTGTTTTTTGTCGGTATAACGCGTGCCAAGTCGGGTCTGTTTATAACTTATGCTCGCTACCGAACGATACGGGGACAGCTGTTAAGAACAATCCCTTCGCCGTTTCTATACGAGCTTGGAATTGCTTTGCCTGAACATGAAGGAATTTATCAGTATGATGGTGAAGAGACAGATAATGTTGATAGCGCAGGCAATGGTCATGAGCAGTTTATGCCAGGCCAGATGGTTGTACACAAGACATTCGGTCTTGGAACGGTCAAAGAGTTTATCGATATGGGCCCCGACAGCATCGTCAAAATCAAATTCAGCTCAGGACAAATAAAAACACTTATGCTAAAATACGCCAAGATCATGTGTGTTGACGGCTGAAGAGTCGTGGCTGGGGTGTGCAGACAGTAGTATATTCATCTATTTAATATGATCAAATTTCTCACAAATCAGTTCACTATTGAAAAATTCCAGGGAAACGTTATAAATAAGCAAACTTTGCGATTGTGACTGGGTCGAGAATATGTAGGCCATGCGAAAGGAGAACAATTGTGGCTGAGTCAAATATAACACTTTACTATAAAAACGTAATGGCGGATGTGATAGGCGAAGAGCACGGTATCACTCAAGAACAATTGGACGGACTCGAAAAACAGATAAGGCCGTTGATTTCCGGTCTGAAAAGGGAAATCACGGGAGAAAAGACGCGATACGGTGAGCTGCCGTTTAACTCAGGGATTACTGAAGATGTAAAAAGGGTGGCGGATGAATTAAAGAAGCGGTGTGAGATTCTTGTTGTGCTTGGTATCGGCGGTTCAGCGCTTGGTAATATCGCTTTACAGACCGCCCTCAATCCATATATGTTCAATCTGGATGAAAAGCAGCGTAGGGGACCACAATTATTTGTCTTCGACAACGTTGACCCTGAGCAGTTCGGCTCGTTTCTGGATTGGGTGGGTGATAGGCTCGATGAGACAGTTTTCAATGTTATCAGTAAATCAGGTAGGACGGTGGAGACCGCTTCTCAGTTTCTGATTGTTCGTGATATGCTTTTGGAAAAGCTCGGGACCGATGATCTTAAAGAGCAGGTCGTTGCAACTACCGACCCGAAATGGGGGACGCTTAGAAAAATAGCAGCGGAAGATGGTATAAGGTGTCTTGAAGTTCATGAGGGTGTGGGCGGCCGTTTCAGTGTGTTAAGCGCTGTCGGTCTTTTCAGCGCCTATATGTGCGGAATAGATATTGATGCGCTCTTAGCAGGTGCACGAGATATGGAGACAAGAGTTAATTGCGAAGAGTTTCGCAAGAATCCTGCAGCATTAAACGCAGCCATCCACTATCACTATTACCAGCATGGAAAGAAAATTTCTGTAATGATGCCGTACAGCTATGCCTTGAGAGACTTTGCTGGCTGGTATCGTCAGCTTTGGGCGGAAAGTCTCGGCAAGGCCGTAGACTTAAAAGGTAACAAAGTTTACATTGGCCCAATACCGGTCAAGGCCCTCGGTGCAACTGACCAGCACAGTCAGGTGCAGTTGTATCGTGAGGGACCGAACGATAAGGTATTTACTTTTCTCGAGGTTGAAAACTTCAGAAGACAAGTGAAGATAAAACCGGCACCTGATTGTGCTCCTGAGCTTAAGTTTTTGGAAGACAAGGACTTAGGCGTACTGCTGAACAAAGAAAAACAGGCAACTGAATACGCTCTTGTCCAGGCTGGGCGTCCCTGTCTTACAGTTCGGTTTCCTGAAATAAGTCCTTATACTATTGGACAGTTTATTTATCTTTTCGAGGCGACTACCTCTTTTACGGGAGGCTTATTCAATATAGATACGTACGACCAGCCGGGCGTCGAGCTGGGCAAAGACGCTACACTTGCCTTGATGGGTAAAAGAGGTGAATATAAAGAGGGTCTTACTTACGAAAAATTTGCCGAGATTATAAAAACTGAAACTAAGATTAATGAGAATTATCTGGTTTGATGTTTTCAGTTCTTTCTAATTATATAGCAGTTCTTTCCGTTCAGGATGTTGCCCGCTTTCGACTTATCGGTATGTTCGCAGTTTTAATCGGCGGACTTGTTTCGGGCTATCTTGCGTGCAATAATTTAGGCTTATCGGAGCACTGGGCCAAAAAGATAATGACCTTTGTTCTTATCTCTCTGAACTGGGTTATCTCACTGTTTGTAATCTGGAGGATGGAATTGAGAGGTTATCTTATATGGCTGCCGATAACTGGTGTAACTTTAATGCTGACAGTTACGGCTTTTTCTGCTGTTTTCTTTTCTTTTTTCAAACTTGAATCGAAGAGCAGATTAACGCTGATTCTGGCAGGTGGAACCAGCAATGTCGGGTATACCGGCGCTGCATTTGTTTGTTATGCTCTTTTCGGTGCGACTGGTCTGGCTATGGCTAATATATATCTGTTGTTTACTTTGCCTACTCTTTATCTTGTGTATCTTCCTTTACTGAAAGTTTACGAGCTTCGTTCGAGTGATGAAAATACCAAGTTCAAACTCGGTCATTTGCTGGACCTTCGTTGTCTTGTCATACCAGCGATAATAACCGCTTTAATTTGTAATTTTATGAAGCTCCCACCGCCTGGATTCGTATCAAAATTTTATATTGTTGATATCTTCGTTTATGTTGCGTCAAGCCTGTCGTTTTTTGCGATAGGTATGCAGGTGAACCTGTCTCGGCTAAAAAACAACGTAAGCTTGTATTTTCCGGTTGCTGCGATAAAATTTGTTTTGACACCGGCGTTGGCACTGTTGATTATCTGGGTGCTGTCGATGACAGGGCAGAACTTGACTGGTATGGTTCAAAAAGTAATAATAGTTCTGTCAGCTGCTCCGGGAGCTGTGATTATGGTTACAATGAGCAATGTTTTTGATTTGGACGGCCCTCTAGCGAGCGCTCTGTGGGTGGTGACTATGGTAATCTTCGCTTTAGTTGTTGTGCCGGTGCTGTTTTTGTTGTTCGCTTGAGAAGGGAAGGGAAATGAATTACGCAGTGATTATGGCAGGGGGGACGGGCAAGAGATTATGGCCATTGAGCAGAAAGACGCGGCCCAAGCAGATATTGAAATTATTCGACGGCCAAACACTTCTTTACCGTTGTTATCAGCGATTAGCGCCGATATTCGATGCAAGAAACATACTTGTTCTTACCAATGCTCGTTATGTAGATATAGTCCGTGAGAACCTGCCTGAATTGCCGGAGGAAAATGTCATCGCTGAGCCGGCGGTTCGCAATACAGCCGGTGCTATCGGTCTGGCTGCCACTGTCCTTTCTAAATATCATCCCGAAGCGACGATGGCTGTAGTAACAGCCGACCAGGTCATAGAGCCGGCTGAGATATTACAGCAAGCAGTCAAAGATGCCTTGACATTTGTGAATGATAATCCGGATGATTTGGTTACTTTTGGCATTAAACCCACCTTCCCGAGCACTCAGCTTGGTTATATAAAGTGTGCCGATGGTCGCATGTATCCCGGTTGTGAAAATAAAATCTTTACCGTTAAAGCCTTCAAAGAAAAACCAGATGAGAATACTGCAAGAAAATACCTTAAAACCGGTCAGTATTTCTGGAATTCAGGAATGTTCGTCTGGAAGGCGAAGGCAATCCTTGCCAATTTAGAAAAGTTTCTGCCGGAGTCAACCGAGCCGCTACGTCGAATTGGGTCTGACTGGGATGGGCCAAATCAGCAGCAAACGCTCGAGCAGTGGTTTGAGAAGTTACCGAACATCAGCATTGACTATGCTGTTATGGAAAAGGCACATAGCGTTTATGCTATTGAGCTTGATTGCCGTTGGCTCGATATGGGTTCTTTTGCAGCTCTGGCCGACGTTATCAAGGCCGACAAAAACAAGAATCTTATTGTAGCCGGGGCAAGCGAACTTCTCGACTGCAAAAATAATATTGTAGTTACTGAAGACGAAAACCATCTGATTGCTGCTATTGGACTGGACAACGTGATTGTAGTTCATAGTCCTGATGCGACACTCGTTTGTCCGGTCAACCAAAGCCATCGGCTTAGAGAATTACTTGAAGCTATAGAAGGGCGCAGCGGCGAAAAATTTCTGTAGCGAGAATTATGCAATATTCGATAAAGTATACGCACAGCGAAAAATGAGATATTTAGCGGTAGATTACGGTACCAAGCATAGCGGTCTGGCAATCTGTGACCGCGATGAGACCATTGCATCACCGCTGGCAGTAATCCACGGCCAAAAGGAACTGATAAAAAAAATAGTCGACGTAGTACAGACCGAAAATGTTGATGCTATTGTACTGGGTCTGCCTTTGAATATGAATGACTCACAAGGACCACAGGCAAAGCTGGTCTTTGGATT
>CAZUTR010000106.1:0-8020 GCA_964623545.1 uncultured Pirellulales bacterium
ATAAGGTATCAATGGAGCAATCATGCTGTTGTATAGTTTGTACGGGCTGTAATGATGGTTGCGTCCGATTGGCTTTTCCAGGTTGTCCGGCCTGCGTGGAACCTTTTTGCCTTCAGCTTTGGCTTTCCAGGCTAACTGCTCGTATTTTCTTAACTCTTGTTTGTATTTTTGAATTGCATTCGGGTAATCTTTCACCTGCTTATCATATCGCTTTAAAATAGGCACAAAGTCCTTGTCTGATTCCAGAATATCTTTTCTCATCCAGGACTCGGCAGGAGTGCCTCCCCAGGAGGCATGGATGAGGCCGATTGGGACGTTAAGCTGTTTGTGCAGCTCTCGGCCGAAAAAGTAGCCAACAGCCGAATACGAGCCGGCCGTCTTTGGGCTACATTCAAGCCATTTGCCGCTGCAATCAATTTGTTGTGTATGGGCTACTCGCCTTGAAACTGTGAACGAACGAATATTTGGATAATTCGCCGTCGCGATTTCTTCTTTAGCATTTGCTGTCTGCTTTACAGGCCATTCCATATTCGATTGGCCGGAACAAATCCAAACCTCGCCTACCAAAACATTCTTCAAAACGACAGTGTTATTGCCCTTGATTGTCAGCTCAGAAGGTGTTTTAGTTTGCTTGAATGGACCTATCTTTGTAATCCACCTGCCATTTGCATCTGCTATTGTATTACACGGCTGGGGATGTATCCCGAGGCTGACCTCTACCTTCTCACCCGGCTCCGCCCAGCCCCAGATGGGGACTTCAATTCCCTGCTGCAGGACCATATTATCACTTATTATTGCCGGCAGCTTAACATCTGCGAAACATATACTTGTATTTATGAGTATAATGATAGATAGAATCAGAACGATTTGCTTGCCAAAATGGATTTTTCTGCGACACATCTTTTTAACTCCTAAATTATGTATATGGACCAACAAAATGCCTTTGTTCCGAGGCGACGGCTCACATTTAAGGGTAGAAATCAATTATTTCATGCTTTACGCTGAACCATTTTTATTATATAGTAGTATTTAAATAAAGTATAGTAAAGAGGGTATATATAAAATGAGAATAAATCTGACAGGTTTCAGCAGGAAAGCTATTTTAGTTTTTCTTATTTCTACTATTGTAGTGTCGTGTGCGGGGTGTAAAAAGAAGGTCAGTGAGGAATCGAAGACTGAGCCCGGTCAAAGCAAAGTTGATGTTTCATCCAAATCACTCGATGCCAGCCAGGAACTCAGTGACAGCAAAGCTGATGAACAGCCTGCGCAGCAAGAGACACAGCTTAAATCGCGTACAGAAAGAGAAGTTGAGTCGGCAAAAGAATATACTACTGTTACCTCCACAGACAAATTGAGTTTAAGGGAGATTATCAGAAACAGGAGGACCTGGAATCCGATTTTCACATCCTGGTATGGAGTGGCTGCACCGAATTTTACTTTGACTGATATTAACGGGAAGAAACACAAGTTGAGTGATTACCAGGGGAGAAATGTTCTGATTATTTTCTGGGCGACCTGGTGCAGGCCTTGTCATATTGAGATACCACATCTGATTGAATTGCGAAATACGGTCGGCGAGGATAAGCTGGTGATGCTTGCGATATCAAGTGAAAGAGAAAATCAGGTAAAGAAATTTACCGCCGATAAAAAATTGAACTATACGGTCTTTTCTTATAATACTCGTGCAATGTCGGCGCCATATAGTCAGGTGGCTGGCATCCCATCGGCTATTTTCATTTCGCCCGAAGGTAAAATGAAGCTCGCAACCGAGGGCTTGGTATCATTTGGCGAAATCAAGGCCATATTACAGGCGAATAAGTAACAGACCCATTTTAATTAAGTATTTTAAAAATTTTCTGGACATTACTGAAAGATAGAGCTAAAATGCTTGATTAATTATAATAAGGTTGGAATGTATTGAAAATAAAGGTGATTTGCTATGGCACATAAAAAAGGACAAGGTTCTTCAAGAAACGGCAGAGACAGCAATCCTCAGTACAGGAGCGTGAAGCTGTTTGGTGGCCAGGCAGTAAGGGCTGGAGCGATAATCGTCCGCCAGTGCGGAACCAAGTTTTTTGCCGGCCGAAACGTAGGTATGGGAAAGGACTATACATTATTCGCCACTGCTGACGGCACAGTCCAGTTCCAGGGTCGAAAAATACACATCGTCTAATAAATATTAAAAATCAACTATGCCGGAGAAAAGGATGGTAAATATACCATCCTTTTTTTATATAAAAGACTAAATACGATATTCACAGTACGAAATATTAATGTTATGTTTGTTGATGAGGCTCATATTCACATAAAGGCGGGAGACGGCGGTGACGGCTGTGTCAGCTTTCGGCGGGAGAAGTACGTTCCCAAAGGTGGGCCGGATGGCGGCGACGGCGGCAGAGGGGGCAGCATCTATTTTCATGCAGTTGAAAATCTCGATACTTTGTTGGATTTTGCCGGCAAACACCACTGGCGGGCGAAGAACGGCGAATACGGCAAAGGCAATAATAAGCACGGTGCAAATGGTGAAGATTTAGTAATTGCTGTTCCGCCGGGCACTTTGATATTTGATGAAGATACCGAATTGCTTCTCAAGGACCTTAATAGAGTTGGGATGAAGGTTTGCGTTTGTCGAGGGGGAAGAGGCGGCAAGGGAAACAAGGCATTTGCAACATCGACTAATCAGGCGCCGAGAACCGCCACGCCGGGTAAAAAAGGTCAGGAAAGACACATTCGACTTGAATTAAAGTTGATTGCTGATGTTGGACTGGTTGGTCTGCCGAACTCGGGCAAAAGCACCCTCATCTCCCGCTGCTCGGCGGCCAGGCCCAAAATAGCTGATTATCCGTTTACTACGTTAGAGCCGGTGCTTGGTATCGTTGAATTGAGTGATTTTCGCAGGTTTGTTATGGCTGATATACCTGGTCTTATTGAAGGTGCTCACGATGGTACGGGGCTGGGCTTTGAGTTCCTGCGGCATATAGAAAGGACTCGAATTATTGTCCATATCCTTGATATAATGCCGTCAGATAATGTCGAGCCGGCGGAGAATTACAAAGTGATACGCCGGGAGCTGGCCCAGTATAGTAAAGCTCTTGCTCGAAAACTGGAAGTCATAGTTGCAAATAAAATCGACCTTGACCCGGACGGAGAGATTGTAAAGAAGCTCAAAAAGAAATTAAGAAAAACTATTTATCCAATCTCGGCAGTAACCGGTGAAGGAGTAAAAGAACTGAGCGAATTGTTATGGAAAAAAGTTAAAGGTACTAAGGAAAAATAGTAAGTATATGTTTAGCGGATAGCGAAACGAATTATGAATTTAATTGCGGTCGATATTGGAAATACGAATATAAGGATTGGATTATTTCTCAAAGGTGAGGAGAAGTCTATCGAGTTATTCCACGGCTCGGCTAAAGAGGAGATAGCTGAGTGTATTAAAACTTTATGGAAGAAAATTCCTGTTTCCAAAAGCTCGAAGGAAAAGAAGCGTGATGGAGTCGTAGTCGTAAGCAGTGTCAAGCCGGCCTGGACTGAATTTATCCGGGAGATTGTGAAAGAGGTAACGGGTGAGAAGCTTTTACTTGTTGGAAAAGATATTCCTTTTCCGATAGAACTGTCTATTAAGGAACCAGAGAAGGTTGGAGCGGACAGGGTTGTTACCGCGGCTGCTGCTTATGCTGTAGTAGAAAAGGCAGTTGTTGTAGCGGATTTCGGAACTGCTGTTACAATTGACCTTGTCGATGACAGGGGAGTTTTCTGCGGAGGAGTTATATTTCCGGGTTTCGAGATGAGTGCTGCGGCACTGAGACAAGATACCGCGCAGTTGCCGAAGATTAGTGTTTCGAAACCGAAGCTGCCGTTCGGCCAAAATACAGAGGAGGCCATAAATGCCGGGCTATATTATTCCGCCGTCAGCACACTACAGGAGGTCATAAGGCGCTACGCCGAGGTGGTCGGTATCTGGCCCGAGACGGTTATCACGGGCGCCGCAGCAAAAATTATCAAAGACGACTGCGATTTTGTTGATTCCTACGTGCCGAATCTTGTCATCAAAGGCATCGCCTTGGCTTATCAGAAATATATCGAAGCAAAAAAATGATTAGGAACAGGTTCGTGTTCATTTCCGTTAATCACTATTTGCGCAGTACGAGAATATGAAAATTTTCGCGGCAGTAATAACGGGTAAAGGCAGCGGTGCGATAGCGACCGTTCAGGTCTTTGGGAAGGGAGGTGAGCGTATCATAAAGAAAATTTTCAAATCTTCCAGTGGAGAACAACCTGTTCTTGAAACTGGAAAAGTTTTGCTGGGTGAAATTTCCGATGGCGATGAGGTGCTCGACCAGGTGATAGTCGGCTGTGAGGGGGCCGATAGCTTTGCCATAAACTGTCACGGCAATCCACTTATTGTAGCTGCTCTTATGGAGTTGCTTGGGCGAAACAATGTGCAGTTAATTACAGCAGAGCAGTTGCTTTATAAAATCTTTTCGGCCCAAAAAGAACTTAATTCGATTGAAATCGAGGCGAAATTAGCTGAGCCGAAGGCAAAAACACTCGAAGGAACAAAAATCATTGCATATCAGGTTGAGAAAGGTCTAAACAAAGTTGCACAGAACTGGCTTGAGAATATAGAAACCTTATCGCTTGAGAAAACAAAAACTGAGGTTGAGACAATTTTGAAAAACAGTCAGACAGCAAAACTGATGATTTATGGAACTACAATTGTGTTAGCCGGTCCGCCGAATACCGGCAAAAGCACGCTTCTTAACTATCTTGCAGGCAGGCAAAAAGCGATTGTCACCGACATTAAAGGCACGACACGTGACTGGGTAAGTGCAGAGTGTCGAATCGGCCAACTCTATTCTGAGCTGATTGATACTGCTGGATTGTATGGTGGAGCGTCTGAAGATGAACTCGAAAAAGCCATCCAGGAAGGAAGTGCCGAAGTTTTGGAAAATGTAGGTTTGGTCCTGCTGGTTTTGGATAACAGCCAGTCCGCTGAGCAACTTGAGGATTGGCCGGTTGAGAAAATAGCGGATAAAAAGGTACTGACTGTATTGAATAAAATTGATTTGCCGGGAGTTTTGGATGCTAACTCCCTGCCGAAGGTTTTATCCAACACGGTGCAGATAAGCGCTAAATTCGGAACAGGAATCGAAAAACTCGCTGATAAAATTCAGGAGGTTGCCGGCATCAGTGATTTTGATTTTCTAAACAGCGTATGTTTTACGACTCGACAAGAACAGCTTTTAGAAGAGCTTAAGACAGTCAAATCGAGGAAGCAGGCCGCTTCGGTCATAACAGAGTTGTTAAACGGCTGATTGGAGTGATAAAAAAGTCGTCATTGCGAGGAGTCCGCCAAAGGCGGACGACGAAGCAATCTAAAACGTTTAGATATTATATGAATCAGTATTGGTTGTACATAATAACAAATGTGGGTAATACAGTGCTGTACACTGGAGTTACAAACGACCTTCGCAAAAGGATTAACGAGCATATAGATAAAAAAGGCTCGAAATTCACAAGTAAGTATAATATCACAAAGTTAGTTTACTATGAAGGTTTTGGTCGCATACAAGATGCTATATCCGCAGAAAAAAAGATAAAGGCAGGTTCGCGTAACAAGAAAATTAAATTGATAGAAAGTGTTAATCCTCAATGGGAGGATTTATATAAAAAGGCGGTGGGTTGAGATTGCTTCGCTTCGCTCGCAATGACAGGGTAATTGGAGTTGTTAAACGGCCGATTGAATGTATAATCTTTGGTTATGACCTCAAATACGGAAAAACTGACGCCTGCGATGAAGCAGTTTCACAAGTTCAAGGAGAAATACCCAGATTGCGTTCTGTTTTTTCGGATGGGTGATTTTTACGAGACGTTTTACGAGGACGCCAAGCTCTGTTCGAAGGTTCTGGGCCTGACGCTGACCAGCCGAAGCAAAGGTACCAATCCGATTCCGTTGGCCGGTGTGCCGTATCATGCCGTAGATGGTTATCTGAAGAAAATGCTGCTGGCTGGCTATAAGGTAGCCGTCTGTGAGCAGGTCGAGGACCCGAAGACTGCCAAGGGGGTGGTCAAGCGTGACGTTGTGCGGATTGTCACGCCGGGGACGCTCACCGATGACATGCTGCTCAATGCTAAGGAGGACAATTTTCTCTGTGCGGTGAGTCTGGGAACGAATTCTGTAGCGGCGATAAGCTGGGTCGATATTTCAACGGGTCACTTTTTTGTTCAGAGTATGCCCGAAGATAAAGTCCTCGATGAATTGCTGCGACTGGCCCCTGCGGAGTGCTTGCTGCCCGACAGGCGGGGTGAATTATTCGAAGGCACGGCGAAAAAGTTCGCTGCCGATATTACTCAGCTTACCAGTGCGATTATTACTGAAAGGCCGAGCTGGTATTTTGACCCTTATCAGGCGAAGAAGCGATTGCTGAAACACTTCGGCACGGCGACGCTGGAGGGTTTTGGTATTAGTGACGATGATGATGGGCTTATCCCCCCTGCCGGCGCGATTATCGAGTATCTTAACGAAACTCAAAAGACCACTCTCGGGCATATCTCGAATATAAAAAGAATCGAAAGTAAAAACTATCTGCAAATTGATACAACAAGTCTTAGAAGCCTGGAAATTCTGCGAACCATCCGCACTGAAAGCCCAAAGGGTTCATTGCTTGATTGTCTCGATGAGACACTGACGCCGATGGGCGGCCGACTGTTTCGAAACTGGTTGTGTATGCCGTTGTGCGATGTCGGAGCGATTGAGCTGCGGCAGGATGCGGTTGAAGAATTGAAGAACAATCAAAATAAATTAAACGATATCCGAAAACAGCTTAACTCTATGGCCGATCCGGAGAGAATCGCGGCACGAATCAGCACATTTCGCGTGACACCGAGGGATTTGGTTGCTTTAGCTGCTACGCTGCGGCTGGTTCCTTCGCTGCGGGAGGTATTGCAAGGATGCGGGTCTGATTTGCTTTTGGATTTGGCCGGGCGATGCGACAGTATGGACGAGCTGGCGGATTTACTTGAAGCTGCGATTGAGCCGAATTGCCCGAATCATCTTCGCGATGGCGGTGTCATACGGGCAGGATTCGATGAAGAGCTTGACAGGCTGCGCTCAATCTCCACCGATGGGCAAAACTGGCTGAGCGGTTATCAGAGAGAACAAATCGAAAGGACCGGCATTGATAAACTGAAGGTCGGTTACAACAAGGTTTTCGGCTACTATATCGAGGTAAGTCGCTCGGCGGCTGACAAGGTCCCGGCGGATTATGTGCGGAAGCAGACAATCAAAAACGCCGAGCGATATATTACCGATGAGCTGAAAAAATACGAGACGCAGGCGCTTGGCGCCGAGGAAAAGGCGTTGGAGTTGGAGCAGCAGCTTTTCGAGCAGGTGCGCACACAGGCAGCGGCTTATATCAGCAGATTGCAGAAGCTCAGTTTCACACTCGCTCAATGCGATTGTCTGACCGCCCTGTCGTATCTGGCGGTAAGACGAAATTATGTTCGGCCGAAAGTAACCGACGACGGCAGACTGATTATAACCGAGGGCAGGCATCCGGTTTTAGGTGAGATGCTTGGCTCTGAATTTGTGCCCAACGATATTGAATTGGGTAACAACGAATGTCATTCCCGCGAAAGCGGGAATCTAACATCTGCAGATGTTTTGATAATTACCGGGCCGAATATGAGCGGCAAGAGCACGTATATACGGCAGACCGCCCTTCTGGTACTGATGGCACAGGCCGGCTCGTTTATTCCTGCTAAAGATGCGGAGATTGGGCTGGCCGATAGAATCTTTACGCGGGTGGGAGCTTCGGATGAGCTTGTGCGGGGGCAATCTACGTTTATGGTTGAGATGACCGAGATCGCAAATATTCTCAATAATGCCAGTAAAAAATCGCTTGTTATACTCGATGAGGTTGGCCGGGGGACGAGCACTTACGATGGGCTGTCGCTGGCGTGGGCGATTACCGAGTATATCGCGAATAAAATTAAATGCAGAACGCTTTTCGCGACGCAT
>CAZUTR010000107.1:0-2924 GCA_964623545.1 uncultured Pirellulales bacterium
CAATTTTTGCTCATTTTTGACCACATTTTTGAACTAAAAACTAATAAGTCCGATAATATTAATGTTTTCACCTACGCTAACTGACCTAATTTCCAAATTTTCCCAAAAATTCCTGATTTTCCACCCATTTCCCGACTATTTTTATCTTTTTTTAACCTATTTTTTACGCCCTTCTCCGCCGCAGTCTGTAAATCATAGCCAATACCTCCGCGACCGCCACATACAGAGTCTCCGGTATTACACCTCCCAGTTTTACTGTTGCATATATAGTCCTCGCCAGCTCAGGTCTTCTGATGATAGGCACACCGTACGCACGTGCGATTTCTCTGATTTTCTCAGCCAAATGGTCCACACCCTTAGCTACCAACACCGGTGCCTGCATCGTCCTGTTATCATATCTTAAAGCTACCGCATAATGCGTCGGGTTAACAAGCACCACATTTGCCTTTGGCACTTCCTTGAGCATACGTTTAAGTGTCTTTTCCAGTTGAATTCGCCGAATTCGCCTTTTTACCTCCGGCAAACCTTCCGTCTGCTTGCGCTCCTCTTTTACCTCCTGCTTAGTCATTTTCAAATCCTGGATGTATTTCCATTTTTGATAAGTAACATCAATCGCTCCTATAACCAGCAGCGCAATACAAATACGAATGCACAAACCTAATGTTACTTTTCCGATAATTACAAGTATTCCCAAAGACCAAGCCCATCTAATAGCAGCGAGCATCTCAATCTTATCCTTGAGATAGACCCAAATTATTATTGAAACAAAAAAGAACTTTGCTATAGACAACAACAGCCGGACCATAGAACGAGCATTCACCAACCTGCCGAATCCCGCCACTGGATTTACCACATTAAAGTCCAGCCTTATAGCACCTGGTGAAAAATGCAGTCCACTGACAATTATACCGCCGACTATCGACCCTACACAAAGAGCTATAAGAACAGGACTCATTACAAAAACGGAATCAATAATATTTCTGTTTATAAAATTTATAAAACTGCCGCTATCACTAAAAACAGATACTTCACCGGACATCCCCTGCCTTATGAGCTCACTGAACCATCGAATCATACCAGGTGCCAACAAAGCTACCGCTGAAACAAGAACCAAAATTGCAATAAACGACATCAGCTCCTGACTCTGAGGGCTCTGGCCCTTTTCCCTTGCCTTCGACAACCTTCTCGGTGTGGGATGTTCTGTTCTTTCCGCTGCCGGCTTTTCAGCCATATCCACTCCCTAACAATCCTAAAAAAATCTATACTTGCTTCAATCAATCAGTAAAGCAAAATAAAAACTGTCGAACTCTACTCTACGCGCCTCGTAATTTTTGATTTTCTACTATAAAGGCAATAATTTGCCCATCCAGCCCGCGAACTCGGACACAAAGCCGGTAATAAAGGGCAGAAAAATCCCAGTCATTAACAAACCCAAGCCAACGCGTAATGGAAAACTTACAAAAATAATATTCATTTCCGGCGCGATGCGTGCCAATACCGCTAAAACAACCATTAACAATAAAAATGCCGCCAATATCGGCGCCGATAATCTCAAACCGGCTATTAGCAGCGTCGAACCGGCCGTGATTATTCCATCAGTCATAACTGAGACACTGGGTATTGTACCTGCCGGAAATGCATCATAACTTCTCGATATAATCAACAAAAGCAGGTGATGTCCGTTAGCACTTAAGAAAATAATTATAAACAACATTTCCAAAAACATTCCCAACGGCTGAACTACTTCGCCTGTCATCGGGTCCAGCACATTGGCCATCGCCATACCCATCTGCCGTTCGATAATCCGTCCACAAAACTTAACCGCTGTGAACACAAGAACAACAATTAAGCCCAGAGCCAAGCCATAAAGGGCTTCGTTACTTATCAACAACACCGCCTGGATTACAGAGACCTGATTCGAATCGATGCCAAACGGCTTTATCATTGTAAAGAAAATCGCTATCAAAAGAGTCATCGCAACCTTTATTCTCAATGGAATGCTCTTCCAGCTAAAAACAGGCGCAACTAAAAAGAACGCTGAAATTCTCGTCAGCACCATTACAAAGCCGAGCAGTTTGCCTATCATCAATTCCATAGAATTAAACCAAAGCTAAAATACGAGACCCCCACAATCGAATTAAACTTACCGCCCCCGCGCTTTTTGTTCCAACGTTAGTATCCATACTGCTGGATAAGGCCAAAAATTTCGGTGGTGAACCTGAGCAGAACCTGCAGCATCCAACTACCAAAAATCAGCGTAACCGCCCCCACAGCAAGAAGCTTCGGTACTATCGTTAATGTCATATCCCTTATAGAAGTGACCGCCTGAAACAGCGTTATAACGACACCTACAATCATACAGGTCAAAAGAATCGGTGCGGATAAAATCAAAGCGGTCTCAAGCGTATGTCGGCCAAGATAAAGAACCAGGCTTATGTCCATCGAACCATTCCTAAAATCTAAATACTTATCTAAAACCCAGACTGAGACTTTTCGCCAAAAGGCCCCAACCGTCAACAAGAATGAACAATATCAGCTTGAAAGGCAGTGAAATCATCACGGGCGGCAGCAGCATCATTCCCGCACTGAGCAGAACACTTGCAATCACCATATCTATCAATAAAAATGGTATAAACAGCAGACAGCCAATCTCAAATGCCGTTCGAAATTCGCTTATAATAAAGGCCGGGACAACAACATGCATACCAATATCCACAGGGCTGGAAGGGGTCGGTATTTTGGCAATCTGCACAAACACGGACAAATCAGACTCCCTGGTCTGTCGAAGCATAAACTCTTTGATACAAGTAGTCGCCCTGTCACCGGCAGTCTGAAAATCTATTTCATCCGCAAGATAAGGCTGAATACTGGTTTCATTGATTTTGGAAAATGTTGGTGACATCGTATATAAGGTCAGAAACAAA
>CAZUTR010000107.1:2934-7967 GCA_964623545.1 uncultured Pirellulales bacterium
ATGGTCGGCGGGATTGTCTGCGTGGTCAAGGCCCGACGAACAAAAGATAAAACAATAACGATACGGGTAAAGGATGTCATCATTACCAGGAGACTCGGGAGGATTGCCAGGCCGGTAAAAATGATGACAAGCTTCACGGGAGTGGACCAGTCTTTGCCTTTAGTCTCGGTGGTTGTTGCTTTATCAATAACCGTCATCAAATCACCGATGCTCGGAACCGCCGTGTACTGAGCATTTATGACTGTGCTATCGTCAGCAGAAACAGGCAACTGAGCCTGGTCGAATACATCATTGGTCTGACCAAATGAAGCACCTGCTGAAAATAACACTACTAAGACCAAAATATATAATTTAATGCTGCGGGGCATTTAAATTCTCAGTCATTTTCTAATTTTTGTGATAGGACATCTGCGAACGGAACTGTAACATCAGCCAGTTTAGTGATGCTCTGATTAGTGCTGCCTATAAGAATCATTTGGCCACCTACCTTCATCAGATGAACCGCCCTTCTCGGTCCGAGGTGTACCGTCTCGATAATCCGTATTTTTTTGCCTGACAATTTAGTGATTTTAGGCATAAACTTTTTTGAAATGTAAATTGCACCCGCACCCAGAGCGATAACGAGCACAACAGAGAACATCATTTTGTAAAAAAGCTCTTGACTGTTGACACCGCCACCAGAAACATTTGAAAAATTAGGGTCACTACCAGATAAGAAATATGATTTATGCAATACCGGTTTTGTTGACTGGTCAGCAGATGATGGAGACAGCAATACCAGCAGAACGCTTCCGAGTAAAACCGCTGCCAGGAACACAATAATTTTCTTTTTATGTGTTAACATTTTGAAAACAAACCCATTTATAGCCTTAATAAGATATATGAAGTGCAAATAGCGTGCCGAAACGTCAAAATCAGGATTAGCGAACTACTAATAACATTTTTAGCACAAAACTGACGTAATAACGCCGCAAAATGTCGAAAAACTTGACAAATACACGATTCTATTCGTCTGCCCTAAGGACGGCAATTAAGATTTGCGAGTGCTTTGAAATGGGTGCATCTTCACTTACCCAACAGCCACCACTGCCGGCCCCCCAGCAATAGACCGGCCATCGAAGCTCCGTCGGCAAGAGCGACTGAAGGAAGTCAGACACCGCCTGTGCCCGCCGGGCCGATAGTATCCACCGTTCTTTCTCGCTCTTTTCTTCAGCAGCTATGCCGAGCACATAAAGCTTAATAGCATCAGGGCCGGCACCCTGCTGCAAATCATCAGCAAAACGCCTTAGAAACTTTTTCGCCGACTCATTTAAAGTTGCATCAGCGGGTGAAAAACCAATATTAGTTACTGAAAAACTGTTATTTTCCGCAACTATCCGCGAAGGCACAGCCGTCATAGATTTAGCAACCTTGCGAAACAGACGACGAGCTTCTTCTTCTTTTGCATCTATGGTCCTTAGCTCGAAAAATTTATCCGGGGTGCTTACGAAATATTTTATTTTAACTGCGCCGAAATTAGAGCCTGGTTTTCTGCCGAACAGCACCCCAAGTCCGAGACTTCTAATCGAATTCCAGAAGGCATCACGACCTTGATTAAAAAGTTCCGGGTCCTGTACAGAAGCCAAAGTCAGCAGCATAACAAAGAACGTCAGCAGCAGCGTTACCATATCCGAGAAGGTAACAATATAGGCCGGTACTTTATTTCCACTATCCTCGGTTACCTGACGCTCACGACTCAATTGTAAATACTCCGTTCCAATAAAACAATTTCGAGCATTCGTTCTGTCTTTTCGCTGTTGTAGCCAAATTCTTCGCTTTGGACATCATCCTGAGCCAAAGTACTTACAGCAGAAATACTAAATCGCCTTTTATCAAGGCCGTTCTTCTCTGTAAGGTAATACAAAACCGCCCAGGCACGTCGCAAGCCAATATCCTCCTCATCCCTTTCTTTTACCCGTCCGTTTTCACTGATAACTATGCGTTCCTGTACTTGATTCAAGAATGACGCCAAAGCCGAAAGAGTCTTGCGGCCCTTAAGCGAAATGACTGTTCCTTTTCCCCAAAAGACACGGTCGGATGCAATTAAAAAAACCTTGCGTTTGTGAAAATCGGACGGCTCTGTTTCCTCCATAACATTGTCTTCCGTTCCTTTTTTTAAAGTGGGTTTTTCACTGCCCTCTTCAAATTCCTGTTCGTATCTGATCAACGGCATGTGCAAAAATGCTTCTTTATCCCGACTTTTTTCCCTGCTAACCGAAGGCAGACCTTTGGCAAAAATCTTTGTTAGTTTGAGAAACACCTTATCATCGAATGACGAGAAACTCAAAAGAAGCACGAAGAAAGTCAACAGCAGCGTCATACAATCGCTGAAGGTCACCATCCATTCAGGTGCTCCGGCAGCTTCATCGGATTCTGATTGTTTCTTTGCTCGCGACATCACACATTGGCCTTTACTTCTTCACGTCTTCCCTGAGAAACAAACGCCTGCATTTTTTCCCTGACAGCGGTTGGATTCTCACCATGCGCAATAGCACAAATTCCTTCGGTAATCATTTCCTTTGCGGTGGTTTCTGCCTTGGAATAAATTCCCAACTTTCCGGCCAGTGGGATGAAAATCAAATTCGCAGCAAAAGCACCATAAAAAGTAGTAAGTAAAGCAACGGCCATCCCCGCCCCAATCTTTTCCGGCGATTCGAGACTGCGAAGCATGTTTACAAGGCCGATGAGCGTGCCTATCATACCGAAAGCAGGAGCGGCAGCTCCCATAAACTCCAAAATCTTTTTGCCTGTCGAATGACGCTCCTGCAGATTCTGAATCTCAAGGGACATAAGTTCCCTAATCTGGTCGGAATCCTGACCATCGACCAACATCTGCAGACCTTTGACAAAAAATAAATCGTTTACTTTGCTAATCTCCTGCTCCAAGGCCAGTGCACCATCACGTCGGTTGATTGCGGCATAGTTCACCATCTGCTGGATAAGCTCAGACTTCGGGGGTATTTGGGTGACTATTGTTTTCTTAATTACCGAAAATATTCCCAAAAACTGCGGCAGTGAGAAATGTATAAGCGTGGCACACAGCATCCCTCCGATTGTTATCGCCAATGAAGGTATATGGACAAACATCCCTGCACCACCACCGGCAATAATAGCACCGACAATAAGGACAAAGCCAAAAATTACTCCTGCTACTGTTGCAATATCCATAAAGCTACTCGACCTCGGTTATCAGTTTTAATTTATTACAAAAATAAGCGGCGAGCTTCGGCTCTGTTGTTGCCAATGCCGCTAATAATTTAGCCCTTGTTCTATCCGTCATATAATGCAGAATCTTTACGGCATCATTTGAACTATCCTGCTGGGCCTTGCTCATATTAGTCAAGATTTTACCTGCCGCCTCGGAATCCATCTTGTCATAAGTTGCAGCTATTACCATCAGATTATCTCTTTCAGTCTGAGCAATTTTGATTCTGCTCTGCAGAAGTTTATCCCTTTCAGTTTTAATGCTCGCAACAGTCGTGGCAAGCTCAACCCGCAAATCTTCGAGCTGCTTAATATCCTTCTTCAATGTATCCTGAGCAACCTCTATTCTCTGCTCACGCAGTTTCAAGTCCTCCAGCTTGTTGTCATATTCTTCTATCCTTTCGCGCACTTCAAAAATAAGGTCCTTTAGCTGCTTTTCCGTCATTGCTCTTTTTCTTTTGGCATCCACTTCGCCAAGTAAATCAGTCATAGGCACTTTGGATTTTGGTTGCTGAAAAGCAGCTTGCTGCTCAGCGGCTGTCTGTTGGCCGGGCTCAGGGCTCTTAGGATAGCCAGAACTTTTTGTAAACCATGAAAAACAAAATGCCCCTGCAAAACTAACTAAGCCGGCTGCAGCTACTATTATTATCAGTTTTTTACTCACGGCTGGGTCTCCTACTTCTTGCTAATATTAAGATTTAAGTTTTTGAATTACCTTTCGAGCAAAACTAATAGTCGCTCCTTCATCCATTTGTTTCTGCTCGAATCTGTCCTGTTCCTTTATAAATCGAGCTTTTGCCTCATTTCGTAATTTCTCCAAGCCCTCATTAAATCTTTTCAGCTTTAATACTTCATCGATTTTTTGCTTTTGTGCCGATTCAAGCTCGCTTATCTTTTCTTTGAGCTTTTTAATCAACCGGTCATTTGCTTTCGAGCATCTCAAGAAAAACTCCTGTTTGCCTAATCGCTCGTTCGGACGCTCTCTGGTCAGGCTATCTATAATATCCTCTAATATTCTCTTCTGCGTCAGCAGCTCACTTCGCACACGAGCAAGTCTTTCCGTCAGCTCAACCAGCTCTGCTTTCTTTTTCTGTTCCTGCTTTTTTTTTATGTCAAGAACGCGCTGCAAACGCCAAACAAACCGCTTCATTTAGCCACTATCTTTCAATACCTTCGATATTAACACCTAATAGCTCATCCCATGACCGAGTTATAGAGGTTATTTGTCTGACAGTTTCTTCGAAATCAGTTCGCTCTCGAACCGGCTGGACGAGAAAGCTTCTTATTCTGTCAATCAAAGCAATTGCACCGTCAATTCGGCGATTACTGCCCGGTGAGAAAGCACCGATGTTTATCAAGTCCTCAGCATCAATATAAGTAGCGTATATCTCTTTGAGTTTCTGAGCGGCAATCCTGTGGTCTTCACTAATCACTGCAGGCATCAGCCGGCTCACGCTGCCCAAGATATCCACCGCGGGAAAGTGACCCTTCTCAGCCAGTTTTCTGGACAAAACAATATGGCCGTCCAGAAGACTTCTGGCGCTGTCAGCTACAGGGTCAGTCAAATCATCATTTTCAACGAGAACCGTTAAAATACCGGTAATGCTGCCGTTCTCGGAACATCCTAAACGTTCCACAAGCCGAGGCATCAGCGAAAAAACGCTCGGGCAGTAACCTTTCGCCGCGGGCGGCTCACCGGCGGCAAGTCCTATTTCACGCTGGGCCTGGGCAAAGCGAGTCAGTGAATCCATCATAAACAAAACATTTTTGCCTTTGTCCCTGAAATATTC
>CAZUTR010000108.1:0-7917 GCA_964623545.1 uncultured Pirellulales bacterium
TATAATGAGCAAGTGTCCTGTTCCTGTAATTATACTTTCCGCCTACAGCAAGCGAGATGCAGATATTACTATAGAGTGCCTTGAAACAGGAGCCGTTGGGTTTGTCCTTAAGCCGTCCGGCGAATTATCACTGAACATAGAAACCGTTAAACTCCAGCTCTTAAAAGAGGTAAAAGCGGCCTCACAGGCTAATATCAAAAAAATCAAATCACTTACCACACCAAAATCCAAAAAGCCTATACATAGATTGGCCGGCACAGGCAAGATTATTGTTATCGGAGCTTCTACAGGCGGGTTTCAGACCTTGGAGGCAATTTTGCCGTTACTTCCAGGCGATTTTCCCCTACCTATCATTGTTGCTCAGCACGTGCCGAATGTGTTCTTTACAGAGAGTTTGACCCAGCATTTGAATCGGGACTGCCGCTTACCAGTTAAAGTTGCAGAGGACAACCAGGTTATTCAACCCAGCACGGTATATCTTGCTCCCGGCGGTTCCCATATTACATTTCGCCCATTGCCAAGTGCAGATGTCATGTTCTGTATCAAACAGGCACAAGCCGACACCTTAACACCATCAGTGGATTTAGCCATGAGCTCTATAGCAGAAATTCTTAAGGAAAACACCATTGGAATTATCCTTAGTGGAATGGGCTGCGACGGGTGCGAAGGGATGAAAACTATTAAAAAGCATGGCGGTAGAACAATTGTTCAGGATGCCTCTTCGTTAATATTCGGTATGCCCAAAGCGGTTATTGATGCCGGAGCCGCAGATAAAGTGCTGCCTGCCGGTGAAATTGCTGAGGCGATAATGGAGTCTGTTTATCAAGAGAGCCTGAATGTCTGAAGATTTAAGCAAATATAAAGATGTTTTCCTGAACGAAGCTAAAGAGCATGTCTCTTCAATGGAAAAGTCTCTGCTCAAGCTCGAGAAAAAACCAGCTAAGGCTGAATTCTTAAGTGCCATCTTCCGCGAAGCCCACACCTTGAAAAGTATGTCTGCGACGATGGAGTATGAGGGGATGGCCAAATTGTGTCATGCAATCGAGGACGTGCTGGATGCAATTAAAGCTAAGAAGATCAAACCAGATAGATGCATTAACGCATTGTTTGAGTGTTTTGATAGTCTCCAATCAAGCTTAAAGGAGATTGCTGCTGATGCTGAAGAGATTGATACTGACGGCTTAGTGCAGAAACTACAAATGGTGATTTCACAAAAAGAAGCGGTGGTCGATTATTCGGACAAATCCGCCGTTTCTGCAACTCAAAAGATTGAAACCATTGGGGTAAAAGTTGAGCGGCTGGATGCACTTATGAATTTGGCAGAAGAATTGCTCATTAACAGGATGCGACTTGATAGTGTAAAAGAGAAACTTCAGCATCCTGAGCTATCTGCTGCGCTCGATACCTTAAACAGGTTGGTTTCCGAGTTGCAGTATACTGTGATGCAGTCAAGACTGGTTCCCATAGGCTTTGTATTTAGTCGATTCCCCCGGATGGTTCGGGACCTGGCGAAACAGCAGAAAAAAGAAGTAAACCTTGAGATGATGGGCAGTGATATCGAACTGGATAGAGTCGTCATAGATGAAATTGGTGAATCAATGGTCCATCTTTTAAGAAATGCTGTTGACCATGGCATGGAGACGCCTGAGGCCCGAAAAAAAGCCGGCAAGCCTGCGCAAGGGACAATAAGAATAACCGCTGAGCGAACTAAAAGTTTTGCGATTATCAAGGTCAGCGACGACGGCCGGGGTCTGGACATCGAAGAGATAAAAAGCACAGCCATAAAAAATAAAGTCTTATCTCCGGAAGCAACAACCGAAGAGTTAATCCAGTCAATCTTTTTCGGTGTAAGCACCACCAAAAAGGTAACCGCGGTTTCCGGAAGGGGTTTTGGCTTAAATATTGTTAAAAATAAAATCGAATCTCTCGGCGGTTCCGTCAAGGTCGAGACAGGGCCTCAAAAGGGAACGACATTTATAATAGAGATCCCGCTGACACTGGCCATTATAAAAACACTTTTTATTGAGGCTGCCGGTAAAACCTATGCAATTCCTTTAGCAAGCGTAGGGAGACTGGTTACGGTAAATAGAGCCGATATCAAGGGAATATTGAATAATGAAGCCATTGTTCTAAATGAAGAAGATATTCCTATAACCCGCCTGGATATATTGTTTAATTCACCTTCTTTAGGCCTGCAGGCACAGCCGATAGTGATCATTAAAAAAGGCGAGGAGAAGCTCGGTTTGGCGGTCGATGCCTTCTTAACGGCACAAGAGATAGTTATCAAGCCGCTGAATAAGCTGGTAAGAGAAAATAAATACTTTTCCGGTTCGACCATAATTGGTTCCGGTGAAGTTGTTTTAATACTGGACGTGTCTAATTTAATGTTAACGAAAAGAGAATTGGTGGCTGCTGAGTAGCTACGAATCACAGTAAAATTAAAGGGGTTCTTATTATGGAAAGCGAATTACAACAATTAGACAAATTGGAACAGATAAACAAAGAAGCCGCTGATAAAGCCTCCGCTGCCTTGTCAAAACTAATTGACGGGCCTGTGGATGTCGCAATTTCCAAGGTGAATGTAAAAAAGGTGGAAAGCCTCAGTACGCTTATCGGCATCGAAGATATGGTGGCAGGGGTTTATTTGCCCGTTACCGGCGACATCAAGGGAGCTGCCCTGCTGATATTCCCAAAAGAGACCGCATTTATTTTAAGCGATTTGCTTGTTAAAAGGCCTCCCGGCACAACCCGAAACCTAACCCATCTTGATGAATCGGCCTTAAAGGAAGTGGGCAATATCATTTCCGGCAATTACCTTACCGTTCTGTCAAATACTTTGCAGATTAAGGTAGTCGAACATCTGCCAAACTTCAGCTTCGATATGTTTGGAGCGATAGTAAGCCAAATCATCACAGAGTTTGCTCAAAAGACAGAAAACGCATTAGTAATCGAAATCGAATTTATCTTCAAGCCGGAAACGCTTAAAGGTTATTTCCTCCTGCTTTTTGAAATCGAGCAGTTTAAGGCGATGCTTGGCTCAATCGTGGGGGGGGCTGAAGACCTTTTTTGATGACCTTATAGAAAGCAGCGAGCGTAATAAAAATGGCAGATATTGAAGTACGTATGGGTGACATAATGGTGCTTGAAGGTTCTCAAAACCTGATAACATCCGGCATCGGTTCCTGTCTGGTTGTTACTATCTATGACCCTAAGCTTCGAATCGGTGCACTCGCCCATACACTGCTTCCATCAAAGGCCCGACATAATACTGATTACGAGCAAAATATATCCGCTTCGTTATCCTTTGGAGCCTCTTCGAGCGGGCAAAAATGTATGGTAGCTGAGCAGGTTTCAACAAAAACCTCAGATACTAAATATGTTGATGTAGCCATAGAAAAGATGCTGAGAGGATTGGATGCCAAGGGCGCAAAAAGAGGGGATTTAGAGGCCAAGCTCATCGGCGGAGCTAATATGTTTCCCTCGTTTATTCTGAGGACAAATGATATTGGCAAAGAAAACGTTCTAAGTGCAAAAGATAAGCTAAAGAAAGAAGGAATAAGAATAGTCGGTGAATGTGTTGGAGGCTCGCAGGGCCGGTCGGTAGAATTTTCTCCCACCACAGGCGTTGTGACAGTGAAGGTTAAATTTTAGCTTAAAGATTCGGGACAAAATGACAATAGAATATGTTCTAAAACTTTATATTACAGGCCAGATGGCAAATTCCCTAAATGCGATACGAAATTTAGAAAGCATCCTCGAGGCCGAATTGAAGGATTCTTATGCATTAGAGGTGATTGATATGTTGGAGAATCCTAAACCTGGGATGAAAGATGAGTATTTGGCTACTCCGACGTTAATAAAAGTTTCCCCTGCACCTGTACAGAGGATTATCGGTGACCTGTCAGACAAACACAAGGTCCTGTTGGGTCTTAACCTGGACACCGAACGGCAAGAGCCGGTACCTCGAAAATTGCAAAATATACACGAGGAAGCCTGCATAAATACTTCGGATGCCCTGGCAAAACTAATTGGCAGGCAGACTATTGTAGATATCGTCAACCAAAATATAAGAAGGGTCGATGGACTCACACCACCTATCATCTCAGCCAAAGCAGTTGCGGCGGTGCGTTTGCCGGTTATTAGTAACGTTGAGGGGGCAGCTCTACTGTTATTTTCAAAAGAAGCAGCTCTTCATTTAAGTGATTTATTAATTAAAAAAGAACCAGGTGCGACTAACAAGTTGGATGAACTTGATATATCAGCTCTGGAAGAACTGGGCAATATTGTCTGTGGTACTTATTTTACCACCCTCTCAAACTGCACGGGGTTCAAAATGGTTGAGCGTATAGCTCAGTTTACTTTCGATAAGTTACCAGCTGTTCTGGAGCAAACTATCACAGGCTTCACTGAAAACCGGGAGGACGTGTTAGCGATAGAGACAGAATTTAACTTTACTGTTCCAACTCTTAAGGGGCTTTGTTTTAAAACTCATTTTCTCGCGTTGTTTGAAAACAACCAATTAGAGGCAATATTAAATTCTCTGCAAAAAGTTGCTGTATAGAAAAGTAAGTTCCGGGGATAGGGCTTGCGATAAAAAAACCGATAACATCTGCGACAGCATCATTTAATTGCCGGAGTAATATTAAAACAAAGTATCAATCTTTTTTGACCGATAAATCAGCAAGCAGTACAAACTGCATATTAAAGACCACAATGCGGGGGTCTATGGGACGGGAGTAATAGCAAAGATTCAACCGATTCGCAATTATGCGAGACAAATAAGAAAGGTGCAAGAATGGCAGCTAAATGTATTCTAAAACTTTACGTTACGGGACAAACACCGAATTCTCAAAAGGCGATAAAAAATTTAGATAAAGTCCTTGAGATGGAACTAAAGGGGGCTTACTCATTGCAAGTTATCGATGTTCTAAAGAATCCCCAATTAGCTGAGGAAGACAAGATTTTAGCTACACCGACGTTGACTAAAGTTTTGCCTCCGCCAGTGAGAAAAATCATAGGTGATTTGTCGAGCATAGATAAGGTGTTGTTAGGCCTTAACCTGACCGTTGAAAAAGAAATGGCAAAGAGTTCGTAGTACGCTCGCCCTGGCGGGCTCGCTGGGAGTTCATAGTTTATCGACAAAAAACTACGAACTACCAACTACGAACTATGAACTAAAAAAGGAGATAAAACAATGGCTAAGAAATTAACAAAAGTTCCTTCCGGAATTCCCGGATTCGATGAAATTTCTCACGGCGGAATACCTAAAGGCAGGACCACCCTTGCCAGTGGAACTTCCGGCTCGGGCAAAACAGTATTTTCTGCTCAGTTTCTCTATAAGGGAGTTACAGAGTGTGGTGAGAACGGAGTGTTTGTAACCTTTGAGGAAACACCCAGGGATATTATTAAGAATACGAATAGTTTTGGCTGGGATATAGGAAAGCTCATCAAAAAAAACAAGTGGGCCTTTGTGGACGCCTCTCCCGATGAGGCGGACAATCTTGAGGTCGGCACATACGATCTGGGAGCGTTTCTGGCAAGGATTGAGTATGCCATAAAGAAAGTAAAAGCCAAAAGGGTTGCGATTGACTCGGTATCGGCACTTTTTACCCATTTCCAGGACCCGGGGATTATCAGGCGGGAGTTATATCGGCTTACATATAGACTTAAACAACTCAACGTTACTTGTATTATGACTGCAGAAAGACCGGTCGAAGATGGCCAAATCAGCCGTTACGGTGTGGAGGAGTTTGTTTCTGATAATGTTGTCCTGCTGCACAACCGCCTGACTGAACAGGGCGAGCGGGAAAGAACAATAGAAATCCTCAAATTCCGAGGTTCGAGCCATGATTCGCAGGAAGCTGCTTTAATTGTAGGTGACCCTGGAGTAAGTCTCTATCCCCGCCCCAAGCCAAAGTTAACAGGTAAAGGTTTTTCGGAGAAGATCTCTACCGGAATTAAGGGACTGGATAAACTATTTTATGGGGGGGTATACAAGAACTCCACTACCCTAATCACTGGTGCTTCAGGGACAGGAAAGACTGTTACAACTTTGCATTTCATTATGGAGGGAGCCCAACGAAGAGAAAACTCGCTTCTGATTGAATTCGAGGAAAGTCCCGGCCAGTTATACAGAAATGCAGCGTCTTTCGGCTGGGATTTAAAAAAGCATGTGGACGATGGGACTGTGCAACTGGTTTGCCATTATCCCGAAGACCTCAAAGCCGAGCAGTATTTGCAGATAATTCAGGAACTGGTCATAACTAATAAGATAAAGAGACTCGCGTTGGATTCCCTTTCAGCTTTGCAGAGGATTTACAACGAAGAGAAGTTCCGCGAGTTTGTAATTGGTCTGAACGCATTTTTGAAAATGCACGATGTTACATCCTATCTTACCAATACAACTTCACAGCTTTTAGGCATAACTGCAATAACCGAGACACACCTTTCCACGGCCACGGACAATATCATCATTCTAAAATATGTGGAATTGGGTGGCAATATGCGCAGACTGATCAGTGTATTGAAACAGCGTGGCTCGATGCATAAGAAGGAGCTTACAGAATTTGAGGTTTCGCCAGAAGGAGTACAAATGATAGGGCAGTTTGAGGGAATAGAGAATCTGATGAGCGGCTCTGCCAGAAGAATCCAGTTAAAGTTCGGCGATGAAGAGCAGCAAGAACAGGCAGAGAGAGATTTTATACAAGAAGCTGTCGCAGTTAGAATCTAAAAATGGCCGGCTGGTTGTTAATGTGAATTCAGTGTGTGGAGTCATAGCAATATAGGGAAGTTTTAACTGCTGAGTTGGAAACCAGAACCGATTTTTTCAAGAAAATCGGCCCTGATATTGCCTGTCAAATGTCAGAGGCCTTACAGAAACTCACCGGCGAAGAAATAAAAGTTGAATTCGACAGCATTGAAACATTTGAGCAGAAAGCAATATTTGTTGAAACTAATGAAAAATGTTTTGGTTCTTATGTAGCCTTCAAAAGCCCAAAAACTATACCAACTCTGGCTCAAAGCAAACTTGAGGGTGTAGTTGTAGCGTTCTTTCCCCTGGCCAGCACTAAAACTTTAACCACCCTTTTATCAAAGCGATTCCTTAAGACTACCAATAAAGAAAATATCGACAATAAACTGAAATTGTCAGCTTTTGAAGAGGCAGCCAATATTCTGGTTCTGACGTACATAAATGGGATCGCAAATGCTTTAAAAATAAAGATAGAAATGTCAATGCCAAAATTCTCCTGTTTCCATAATAGTGTAGAGTTTATGAAACACGCTTCTTTAAGGGGCAATCCCAAGCCGGAAGATATGGTTTCTGTAGGACAGTTCAAGATTACCAGCGAAATAAAAGACCAGCCCCCCATCAAAGGCCGCTTCATCATCGTCTTTTAGCCAAGCGCTAAAAAAAGTCGTACTTCTACCCGAGAAACTCAAACTCTTCTATGATGCCGGGATTTGCAGACATAGAATATAAATCATTTAAAATTTTTTGTAGTACAGTACAAATATTCATCCAGCCTTAAATTTCTGTTATTTCATGCTATGCTCATTTGGACAATTTTTCAGAAGAATATTCTTAAAAAGTAAAGCAAATGGAACAGAAAAAACTACAATCAAAAGATACGATATCTGCGATTTATGCGATATTTATCAATTGCTAAGTTTTGAAATCAGCGATACTTGTGAAATATGAAGGATTTTATGAAGTTTTTCAAGGCCTCAATAGCCATAGGCACATCCAGTACGAGACAGCCGGGCTGAGCAGGGTCAAAGGCATCTAAAAAGTCCTCGGCGCTACTATAGGTTTGGACGTTCAACCCCACCGTTTCAACCAGCATAGTCAACGACTGTCGTACCGCCTCGTCGTCATCCACGACAAACACTGTCGGCTCTTTGCTGTTCATATTATCC
>CAZUTR010000109.1:0-5434 GCA_964623545.1 uncultured Pirellulales bacterium
AACGGGCAAAATAAAGGTATGTGCAAAAAGTACATCAAGGACGTCAAATATATCAAGTACTACAGACTGGCGGTGGAGTTGGCGGTTGTTTACCTGATTGCACTTTATGAAGTTTATTTTGTACTCCAACAGAACAAGGATTTTACAGAAAAGGAAAAGAGCCGCTTCGGTAATATTGTCAGCGGAGCAGATTTGTCGTGTCCTCTGGAGCAGAATATACTGGAAAAAGCAACACATGCACTGCAGAGCAAAAAGTATATGGACTTGGATGTTAAGAGCCATTCGTCGGCGCTTTTGACCAGGACAAAACTGATTAGCGAAAACAGTATTTTTAAGTCGAAAGACGAAAGTAAGCTTGTGGCAGTTTAATCCTTTGAAAATTGCGATTGAAAAGGAACAGAAAATTATTGAGCAGGTCCGATAGGATTTCAATTCTTTCATGTGGAGAAGACGATTTATCCTGTGCAGGACAATTTTCAGATTGCGGGCGTGATATTCGTTGCGAACAAGCCAGCGAGGGTGTAATATTTGAAGCATCGGTAAAGTAAGCAATCAAAGACACATCCAAGGACAGTAACCAATGGTTGGTGTTATCACAAAGCCGAACACGCAAGAAAAACTGGAGATACTCAGCGCTGATGCGCAGTACGACCTGGCTTGTGCGTGCAGTTGTAATCAGGACGAACATCGCAGGCGCGGCAAAGACGGCAACTGGATATATCCTGTAACGCTTCCAAATGGCGGGACAAGTGTACTGTTCAAGACACTCGTTTCCAACGTCTGCACGAACGACTGTAAATACTGTCCGCTAAGAGAGCAGATGGATGTGCGACGGTGCAGCTTGAACGCGGAAGAAACAGCAAGAGTTTTTCTGGATTACTTCAGGCAAAAAAAGGTGTTCGGCTTATTCTTAAGCTCAGGAGTTTTGGGTTCGGCCGATGCAACTATGGAAAAGCTCAACCGAATAGCGGAACTTTTGAGGAAAAGACATAAATTTCGCGGTTATATTCACCTGAAGATTATACCCGGCGCAAGTAACGCTGCGATAGAAGAGGCGGTTTCTCTCTCAAGCACTGTGTCACTGAATATAGAGACGCCCGGCGAGAAGAATTTAGCTCAGCTTTCGAGCAAGAAAGATTACATCCGCGATATCATCGAGCCCATAAAGCTGATTAGCAGATTGACCGGTCGCGGCGCCAGGTATGAGAAGGTCAAGCAAACCACACAGTTTATTGTCGGTGCTGCAGGTGAGCAGGACGCTGATATCGTCAAGTATATGTGGGGGCTTTATGACAGGTTGAAGATGCACCGCATTTATTTCAGCGCCTATCAGAAAGGACTCGGTGACAAATCGATAGCCGGCGAACAAACCGGACCTCAAACAACAACGAATATTTTTATGCGGGAGCATCGGCTGTACCAGGTGGATTTTCTACTTCGCAAATATGGTTTTAAAGAAAATGATATTGTCTTTGGCGAGAACGGCAATCTTTCCTTGACGGCGGACCCTAAGCAGGCCTGGGCAATCAGTCATCCGGAGATGTTTCCCGTGAATGTGAACAGGGCGACGAAGCTTGAGCTTCTGCGGGTGCCGGGGCTCGGGCCGGTGACAGTGAAGCGAATTTTAGGCCGACGTTCAAAAACAAGAATAACAAGTATAGAAGATATTGGAAAACCGGGAGTCAGATTAAACAAGTCAAAAGAATATCTTGTCTTCTAACAAGCAGCTTTTCGGATACGACTATAATTAAAGGAAAGTTACGTTATGCCTGATACATTTGCCATCACAATAATTTTTATCGTCCTGGTGACGATTATTGCCGCATTTATCAGGAGGATAAAAAGAGATAAATGCCTCAAGGACTTCAAGCATAATATGGTGACGCTGGAAGACACGGGCGGCAGAACAATCTGGGGCAAGCTAAATGTCGAGAACACCGGACTGGAATTTATTTATCTACAAAAGCACAAAGATGCGGACGGGCACGATGAGACCAGTTATATTCTATACAAATACGAATACCCTAATATTCAGGTGTTGATTCGCTATCACGACCAGCTAAGCGAAGCAAACAAGAAGAAAAGGGCCCGGGAGGTGGAAAAGGCGTATCATCCTACACTCGTTCCCAGAATTAAAAGGAAGTTGCTTAACTTTTTCAGAACGGTAAAAGATTCAGTGATGGAAGTCGTGAATATGTTAATCAGCTGTGCCAAGAGAGGAACGGGCGCCGGGGCGGTGCTGAGCTCCCAGGACAAATATGTTACACAAATGAAACAGGAATTGATGGGGACGGTTGGCACATCTTTCGAGCCGCTGCTTGAAAAATATATCGGTCATAAGGTTGTACTTGAGCTGTTGAAAGGCGATAAGATATTCGAATATTGCGGCGTGCTGAAGGAATACACAGCGGATTTTATCGAGATTATGGACGTCGATTACAAGGCAAAAGAAGACAGTAATCCCAGGACGGCTGATTTGATTGTCCTTCGTAAGTACGGAATTATCCGCCACTTGGGCGAGTAAATTTTATAGCCTTAACCAATCGTGGTTTGTTGTTTAACTCCGAGCCAGTCCACGATTACAACCGTGATATTGTCGTGGCCACCGGCGGCATTGGCGGCGTTAACGAGTTTTTTACAGGCAGCTTCCGGGTCTGTTTCTTTTTTCAGAATCTTTGCAATGTCTTTGTCATCAAGCATGCCACTTAGGCCATCCGTACAAAGAAGCAAACGGTCCTGCTTTTTAAGGACAAAAGTGCGGACGTGGGATTTGGCTTTTTCTTCCATACCGATATACTGTGTCACAACTCCTTGTGCCTCATGATTTTCAGCCTGCTCGGGTTCGATTTTGCCCTTGCGAATAAGCTCTGAAACAACCGAGTGGTCCCGAGTCAATTGAGAGAATCGTTTTTTGCGAAGCAGATACACCCTGCTGTCACCAATGTTAGCT
Source organism: uncultured Pirellulales bacterium (assembly GCA_964623545.1). GTDB lineage: Bacteria > Planctomycetota > Phycisphaerae > Sedimentisphaerales > Anaerobacaceae > CAZUTR01. Next base: position 2,951 of record CAZUTR010000109.1, read on the forward strand.
ACGAAGCAACGGTCCTTTCTCAATAGGACCAGCACAAGCGTTGCGCCCATATCTTTAAATCCGGACTCACTTGTCCCTTCGAGCTGCACCTGCTTGCTCTGTTCTGCAATAGTTTTTCGAAGCAGCGACCTTATTGTTCGAGTGGTTCCGACCCTCATCTTATCAAGGCGGGTTTCAATCATAACGGGCAAATCATCAATGACGATTTTGGAAGCGAGTGCTCCGCCGCGATGGCCACCCATCCCGTCTGATACGATGAAAATAGGCAATTCGTGCTCGACAACAAAGGCATCCTCGTTTTCTTCTCTTACTTTGCCTTTGTCAGTGGCAGAAGCCCATCGATATGGATAAGCTTCGTTGTGCTTGTTTTTTGAATCTTCCGGCATTTATGATTTCAGTAATTTTTATATTAAGCACTGTTTGCACCAAGGGCAGTAGTTCCAGAAAGTCGAATCCACAGACCAGCCGCACCGACCACATATTTCAGGCAAGGGCTTTACGCGCCAGGGCTTGCGAACTTTTCGATGACACCACGGGCAATAACGCATAAAGCGCATGAGTTTACCGCCACAGTACCTGCAATGCGTATGATATCGAACACCTCTTGAGCGATTCGAGCTCGGGACCTTAAAGCCCGGGCCGTAATGCCAAGGACAGAAACGCCACTCCGGCAAAACCCCTCTATGGCAGTCCTGGCAGATGTAGTCAAATTCACTTCTTTTGTCGTATCGATTGCGCCCGCTTCCACACCACGGACAGATGAGCATGCTCTCGGATATTGGCTCACCGCAATCAACACATTTGAAAGCTGTAGAAAAAACCCTGCTGTATTTTTCAATAAACGCCTTGCGTCGCATTTTTCGCCAGTCAGGTTTTTTGCCCCTGCTAGATTTTAAGGCCAACTTTGCCTGGAGCCGTTTCGGGATTGCCTGTCGAAGAGCTAACAACATCTGCTCTGCGTTTGCGAAGCGCTTCGACGGGTCAACCGCCAGTGCCTCTTTTAGGAACCTGACCATTGCCAAATTGGTTCGCTCGCGCAGGCGTTTATGGCCCCGCGGCGGCCAGTGGAAAGGCCATCGCGGAAGATATCCGGTAATATATTCATAAAGAACCAGTGCGAGGGCGAAACAATCACTGCGATATGTCGGCTTGCCGTAGGCCTGCTCGGGCGCAACATAACCCGGTGTGCCGAAGTCATCGATGGTCTTCATTCTGCCCTTCAAGTGCAGGCCGATGCCGAAATCACCGAGTGCGGCCCGGCCGTTAGGAAACAAAAATATATTTCCGGGCGTTACATCACAATGGACAAACCGGTGGCGGTGTGCATACGCAAGACCGTCGAGAACCTGGGTAATAATAGAGAGTATTCTGCGAACGGACATTGGCTTTGAACAGTCGTCCAGAGTTCTGACCGACAATTCGGTGGCCAGCACTGCGTAGCCATGAATTATATCCGCGTTTTTGACCGGCATTATATGCGGGTGTCGCAGACGGCTCACCAGGCGGACCTCGCGCAACAGAGCGTGGTTGTTGCGTTCGCCGTTGATTACCTGAGGTATTTTCAGAGCTACCCAGATGCCCTCGACGCAATCTTTGGCCTTCCAGACCTCACAGGAACCGCCTTCGCCAAGCTGGGTATCGAGATAATATTTGCCAAGTCGAGTACCGCGGGCAAGGGGCGGTCCCGGCTCGCTTCTTGAGCGTATCTTGCTGTAACTCTGTAATTTCACCACTTGGTTAATTTCCTTTATTACTAAATTACTGAGAAAACTACCGAATATAATATAAAGTTTGGGCGAAAAACCGCAATAAAAAAGAAGATTCGCATATAAATACTCGTTTCGCATCATGGATATCATGTGCCGATGAATGTGCTGGAAGCCACTATTGATTGATTCTTGAGCGGAACCGGCTTTGTCAGTTTTTCAGCACTTTTACTGATACGAAATTGTAAAAAAAACTTGAAGTGATTGCCTTAAAGCGTTATAATCCAATAGTATAGACTGCTAAAATCGGAGGCTGGATTAGGACTGTCAGCTCGTAATTATAGAAGTGCTTATTTGGTAGATAGAAAATGGAAGCAATGGGATATATACTTTGTATCATTTGGCTGATTTTGACAGTATTTTTTTTACTGCTCGGCGTATATTTCTGGTTGCGTTCAAGGCAGAGGATTCAGCAGCTCAACCTTGACAAGCGCCTGGCACAACCTACGGTGCCGGAGGTCGTAGGACGGATTCCCGTCTTTGACAGCCCTATTATCAAAATGCTTGGCGAATTTGTAGACGAATTCAATAAATATATTGATGACTACAATAGATTAAGCTCTAAGACGAACATATTCGCTGCGTGCAGTTTCTTTCTAGCCGGGCTGACCAGCCTTGTCGCTTTAGTCCTTGAGATAATGAGACTCCCAACTAATTAGAATCAAAACAATTCTCCGCTCATCAACACAGACTACTTTTCGGAAATTTTATTGTTTCT
>CAZUTR010000109.1:5534-7795 GCA_964623545.1 uncultured Pirellulales bacterium
CAAAGATACATTCCCTTTTCCTTGTGTTTGTAGTATTTACCGCTAAAGGCAGGTTCTGTCCCTTTTTTGCGCGCGATTCTATACTGCTGTGGGGTCAGTATCTGTTTCCACTGTTCGTCGGTCTTACTTACTTTCTCATCTTCAACGACTGCGGGGAGAGAGCATGTTACACCTTTTTTCTGGTAATACTTCTGGTGATACTTTTCAGCTTTATAAAAGGCAGGAGCCGGGACTATCTGCGTGACAATCCGGCCCTTAAACTTGCCTGAATTCTCGAGCTTTTGTTTGTAAGCTACAGCGGCCTGGTGCTGCTGGGGCGTATAGTAGAATATTGCGGAGCGATACTGGTCGCCGATATCCGGCCCCTGGCGATTTGGTGTTGTCGGGTCGTGGATATTCCAAAAGACCTCCAGCAGCCGGTCATAGGTGACTGTTTCAGGATCGAATATGACTTCCACAGCTTCTGCATGGCCGGTTGTCTTTGAGCAAACGTCCCTGTAGGTAGGATTCTTCGTATTACCACCGATATATCCTACGGTTGTGGATACGACGCCCGGTATTTGGTCGAACGTCGCCTGGATGTGCCAAAAACAGCCGGCTGCAAAGGTCGCTTTTTGGTATTTAGCAGAATCCTCGGCTCGGCAACAGGTTTTTTCCTGTTCACACTTTTTATACTCTGCACAGCTATTCATATTCCCAGCCCCTAAACTAGCGATTAAGACAGTCCCACAGACTGCCGCCAAAATGAAAATCGTTATTTTTACGGTATTGTTCGCGCTTTTCATAATATCTCCTTATTCATATCTTCTATAAATTAGGTACGCGAGAAGAGATATAGTGTTCGGCTTATTCGGCCATAGGAGAACTCAAATGGGCCATGGCCTGCCTGGAATAGCCGGCAAATATAACTTGACGAGCGGCAACAACAGTAATACACTTTTTGCTTCATTTTATTACTGTTTTTCGAGGTTCTATTCGTGGAAAAAGCTATTGGCAAAGCCCGTGGTCTTATCGAAGCGATGGAGTATATTCGCAGCTTTCGTGACAAGCTGGTGGTTGTCAAGCTTGGCGGCAGTGTGCTGGAGGACAGTTCGCTTCAGGAGAAGCTGTTAACTGATGTTGCCTTTATGGCGACGGTTGGAATGCGGCCGATAATCATCCACGGCGGCGGAAAGGCCATAACAAAAGCGATGGGTGAGGCGGGCCTTGAGCCGGTCTGGGTCAAGGGACGACGATATACCGATAAGCGAACACTGACAATAGTTGAGCATACACTCGTTAATAAAATCAATAAACCAATTTGCGAAACTCTCGAAAAGCTCGATTGTAAAGCGATGGGTTTGCACTCGTTGAGTACTTGTGTGCTTTTTGCCGAGATACTGCGTCTCGAAGCCGAAGGCGGACGAAAGCTCGACCTCGGACTTGTAGGTAAGGTTGTCGAGGTTAACGCTCAGGTTCTGACAACTCTCTGTGCGGACGGGACTATACCGGTCATCGCTTCAGTTGCGATGGACAAAAACGGCGGCAAGCTCAATGTAAACGCCGACAGCGCCGCCGGCATGGTCGCCGCTGCTGTGCAGGCGGAAAAACTGGTGGTGTTAAGTGACACGCACGGGATACGCGCCGATATCAATGACCCGGACAGCTGGATTTCGAGCTTGAATGAACAGCAAATCAAGAAGATGATTGACGCGGGCGTGATAACCGAGGCGATGTTCCCGAAGATAGAGGCGTGCATGACGGCATTGGATGCCGGTGTAAAAAAAGCCCACATTATCGACGGGCGGCTCGAACATTCGTTATTGCTTGAGATTTATACGGACAAAGGTGTCGGAACAGAAATAGTAAGGTAAAAAGGCAATAGATTATGACTACACAGGAAACGATAGATTTATTTGATAAGTATGTGATTGCCAATTATGGACGCCTGCCGCTGGTCATCGTCAAGGGCGAGGGCTGCTATTTGTATGACGCCGACGGCAATAAAATCCTTGATATGTTTCCCGGCTGGGCGGTTAGCGCAATCGGGCATTGTCACCCGAAAGTTGTCGAAGCGCTTCGCAGACAGGCGGGAGAGCTTTTGCATATCGATAATACTTTCTACTCCAAACCGCAGGGCGAGCTTGCAAAGCTGTTAAGTGAACGTGCATTCGGAGGCAAGTGCTTTTTCTGTAACAGCGGTGCGGAAGCCAATGAAGCAGCTCTGAAACTGGCGCGTCTGCATACAACAGAAGGCAAATACAAGTTTATTACCGCCGAGG
>CAZUTR010000110.1:0-7756 GCA_964623545.1 uncultured Pirellulales bacterium
TCAGGCCTTTGGAAATCCCACAAGAAAGATGAAAGAATACCTGAAGGACCGAGGAGTACCAGTAAATCTCTGACTTAAAATTCTTTATGAGCTGCCTTGCTTTCGATGCGCACATCTTTTAAGAAAAGCATCCAGGGAATTTAGAAAATATCCAAATACGTTTCGATTTCCCAGTTGGTGACCTGCTTTTTGAACTCGTCCCACTCTCTTGTCTTTACATCAACGTATCTGCCGAACAAGTGCTCACCGAGGGTCTCCCGCAGAAGCTCGTCTTTTTTCAATTCATCGAGTGCCCTAACCAGTGACGTTGGAAGTATGTCGATTTTTCTTTGGACTCGGCTCTCATCATCAAGACTATAAATATCTTCCTCTACCGGTTCAGGCGGTTGCAGGTTATTTTTAATACCGTCAAGACCTGCTTTCAACATAACCGCAAAAGCCAGATATGGATTACATGCCGGGTCGGGACATCGAAGCTCAATCCTTGCCGCCTCAGACTTTGCTTTGAACCACTTGGGTACTCTCAAAAGAGCCGAGCGGTTCGCCGCCGCCCAGGTAACATACACAGGCGCCTCAAAACCGGAAACAAGCCGTTTATACGAATTGACAATCGGACAGAGAACCGCGCACATCGCATTGATATGCTTGATTTGCCCCGCTATGAAATTAAATGCAATCTTTGACAGATTATATTTTTGGCTGCCGTCGTAAAAGGCGTTCGTCTTTGTTCTAATATCATACAAGCTCTCGTGCACATGCATACCTGAGCCGGCCCTGCCCATTATCGGCTTGGGCATAAACGTAGCGTGAAGATTATGCATTTGAGCAATCTTTTTGGCGCAATACTTTAACGTAAGGACCTTATCCGCAACATCCAGACAGTCGCCGTAATTAAAATCTATTTCATACTGCCCAAAGCCAACCTCATGGTGAGAGGTTTCAACATTAATACCAAAATTCTCCAGAGCACTTACAATCCTTTTTATAACCTTATAACCCTCGTGAGAAGACAGGTCAAAATAGCTGCCATAATCCAGAGGTATTGTCCTTTTTCCCGCATCAACTTTGAACAAATAGAATTCCGGCTCAGGTCCGACATTAAATACAAAGCCCTCTCCTTCCGCTTCAGCCACCGCCTGCTTTAATACATATCTCGGGTCACCAGCAAACGGCTCGCCATCCGGTCGATAGATATCACATATAAACCGCGCTGTCCTGCCTTCTTCCATCAGCCACGGAACAACCGCGTAAGTTTCAATATCCGGCTTCAAAAACAAATCGCTCTCCTGAATCCGGGCAAAACCCTCGACCGAAGAGCCGTCGAACCAGACGCCGTCACGCAACGAATCCTCCAGCTGCTCTACAGGAATAATAATTTCCTTTATCACACCCAATAAATCCGTAAACTGCAGAGTAATAAATCTGATTCTATCTTCCTCTACCTGCTTTAAAATCTTTTCAACTTCCATTTGATTTCCCTTTACTTAATTGACAATCGTCGCGTGAACCCGTCGCTCGCTTCGATGCTGATTATTCTGCCCTTTACATAAAAAACTGCAAGACAAATCTTAAAAATTCAGCCCAAATAATAAAAACGGCTTTCATTTCACCTCTCAGACGCAAAGCGTTGCCAAACCGGATTGTTTTCATATAATAATTCAGTATAAACAAATAAGAAAGGAAGGTCGAAAAATGAAGTTGTACCTTGTCCAGCATGCCAAAGCAGCCCCAAAGGAACAAGACCCTTCAAGACCACTGACCGACGAAGGACGAAAAAACATACAAAAAGTCGCTGCATTTATCAAACCTTTGAATCTAACCGTGGATTTCCTTTTGCACAGCGGCAAAAAGCGGGCAGAACAAACCGCTGAAGTTCTGGCAGAAGTCATAAAAATAAATAAACAAAAAATTGCTCGCGATGTTCTTTTTCCAAACGATGATGTTACAAAGATAAAGAACGAACTGGCCTTGACTGAGGAGGATACTATGGTTGTCGGCCACCTGCCTTTTTTAGCTAAGCTCGCATCGTTGCTCCTGACAGGCAATGAGACAGCTAACACAGTTGCCTTCAAACAAGGCGGCATCGTCGCACTGAGTGAACCTGAGCCGAACCATTGGCAAATCGACTGGATAATAACACCCGACCTTCTACCTTAACGTCACTGGCCGACCTCTGATTTTGAAATGAAACTTTAATATGACTTCTTTACCTGCAGATTCTAATTCTTTCAGCGAAACCGTTCAAAAGCTCTGGGATTTTATGAACCCCTGTCGGCTTTGCCCGCGTAACTGCAGGGTAAACCGCCACAAGGGGCAAACCGGCTTTTGTGGCATCGGCGGTTTGCCGGTGGTCAGTTCCGTCGGCCCGCACTTCGGCGAAGAATCCGTCCTTGTCGGCCCCGGTGGCTCAGGCACAATTTTCTTTGCCGGCTGTAACCTCGGCTGCAGCTTCTGTCAAAATTACGATATCAGCCACCTTCGTAATGGACGCCAGGTTTCAATCAAACAACTCGCACAATCAATGCTTGATTTGCAGGAATATGGCTGCAGCAATATCAACCTTGTCACTCCTACGCATTTGGTCCCGCCTATCGTCGCAGCTATTGAACTTGCACGAAGCAAAGACCTCACTCTTCCGATTGTCTATAACACCGGCGGCTATGATGCCGTGGAAGTACTCAAACTATTGGACGGTTACATTGACATCTATATGCCCGATATGAAATATTCGGATTCTAAAGTCGCTGAGCAATTCAGCGCAGCACCGGATTATCCGCAGGTCAATCGCGAAGCGATAAAAGAAATGCACTGCCAGGTCGGAGATTTACAACTCGAAAATGGCTTGGCTAAACGCGGCCTTCTAATCAGGCACCTTGTCCTGCCGAACAATCTGGCAGGCAGTTCTAGGATTATTGACTTTTTAGCAGACGAGATTAGCCCGGATACGACAATTAACGTAATGGCCCAGTACCGTCCCTGCTACAAGGCCAGCTCGAATCCGCAAATAAACCGCCGACCAACTTCGGAAGAATTCAACACTGCTCGCAATTACGCAATTAAAAAAGGGCCGAATGTCCTTGACTAATTTAAAAAATCGACCACTTGTCTGAAATATACGAGAAACATCAACCGTCTTAATATTTAGACCGGCTATTCTAAATGGTCAAATCAATGAAGTATTTTATAACCATTCAATAGCCAAACTCTGGAACGGAAAAATTCGAATAACTTTTTGTGAAGGGATTGAAAAATGGCAAAGAAAATTTCGATTATAGCGCTGATTGTTATCGCACTGTTTGCCTTGGGCGCTTATGACAAAACTCAGACCGAATACGGCAGATACCAATTGATATGCGGAACGGTACGAACGGACCTGGAGACAACTGTAACACAGGGGCTCGACCAGCTCGGTCAGGAACGGTATGAAGACAGACCTGCATGTATCAAGATAGACACCCAGACCGGCCAAACGTGGATTTACAGCCATGAGATTAACGTAATAACAAACGCGTCAGGCCGAACACGACAGTCCACATTCGAGGGCTTCAAGCAGTTGCAATAAAATTGAAAAAAGTTCGTGCTTCGTGCTCTGTTCGCATCACAAATCTCGAATTTGCTCTATTAATTGTTTCGCATTATTTATGGCGTGGCCGCCAACGTCATTGTTGAAATAAGCATAAACGCTGCGGGCTTCTTTCATATTGTCTTCAATCCACTTAGCCCAATCTTGCAAAGCTGACTTTGTATAATTCCCTGCATACCTGCCGGACGGGCCGTGAAAGCGAATATAAATCAGGCCGCCTGTAATAACACGTGGAGTTTCGTTTCCCACCAAATCATGAATACAAAAACCGGCGCCGAACTTATTAAGAAGCTGGTAAGTATCATCCGAAAACCAGCTTTTATGCCTGAACTCAAAGACGGCGATTTTCTTTTTGGGCAAAAACTGCAAAAAGTCGCCCAATATCTCAAGGTCTTTATGAAAACTCGGCGGCAGCTGATACAACACAGGCCCCAACCTGCCCTCCAACAAATCAACGCCCTTAAAAAACCGCTCAAGCGATTCCGAGGCATATTTCAATCGCTTAATATGGGTTATAAAACGATTGGCCTTTACAGTATAAATAAAATTCTTCGGTGCTTGTTTGCGCCATTTTTCAAATGTATGCTCTTTTGGCAGATGATAAAAAGTATTATTTATTTCAACGGTATCGAAATGCTTTGCGTAATGCTCGAACCACTTACTTTTGGAAAGCCCCTTTGGATAGAAAGGCCCTTCCCAGTGCGCATAGTGCCAACCCGAAGTACCGACCAGAATATCACATCCTGCTTTCCTCATAACTAATATTATAACACTTTTGCCGAGCAAATCCAAAACTGTTATAATTTATTATTGTTCATCAAATAAAAAGTGTTTGTGATGGAATTCGGTCCGCAACAAATCGGTAAGTCGCTGATTTTTATGGGGATAACTATCGCCCTGATTGGGCTGTTGGTTATGCTATTGGGCAGAACCGGCCTTTTCAAGTTGCCCGGCGACCTGCAGTTCAGCTCCAGAAACTGGCGGCTCTATATCCCCATTGCAAGCTGTATAATAATATCGATTGTCCTCACCGCTATTCTTTGGCTAATAAATTATTTCCGCCGTTAAATTTCCCCACTTCTACTCAGCCGAAACTCTATTCAACTTTCTCATAATACTCCGCTTCCTTGTCCGACAATCTGCCCTGCTCAATCATTGTGCGGATGCGCTGCATATCAACATCTCTCGGCTGACCACCAGCCGCTGCTGAGACAACGGGCGGTCGTAACTCAGCCGAAACAACTCGTAAAAACCTGCTGATAGAAACCGTCGATACCAAGACTGCAAATACAATTACGATTGTAACAAAATACCGTGATAGAAAAGGTCGCACCGCACCATCATAACCAGGTAATGTTAAAAGCTTTCTCTTCTCAACCGCCTTTTCTTCGTATCGGCACTTATCGCAGTAGATACAATCCATCTGGTCCTTTGCTGTAAGGCCGAACTCGCATCTGCCGAATTTTTTAGCCGGCAAAAAACGCTTCAGAACAACAAAGTTATTAAACAGTGACAAAAACGCCCCCGCCGGACACAAGTACCGACACCAAAACCGTGTATAGAAAAGCGACCCTATCAAAGCTATTACAACAATCACCGCCAAAGATAACTGCCAGCCAACCAGTGCTATATGAAAATCGTAAATCGAAAATTGGATATTAAAAAATGAAATCAAAGGGTCACCACCCAATGTCGTTCGGTTCCTCGAAATAAAAAACACAATTACTAAAACAAACAGCAAAATATACTTGATGAATCTGCTCATCCGCACCTGCTTAGCAGAGCTTGACCGTTTGAATCTTGCAGGGACAATATAACCCAGCAGCTCCTGCAAAGCCCCGAAAGGACAAATATAACCACAATAGATATTACCAAAGAATATAATCAAAACCGGCAGCCCTGCCACGAGCAAAAACGCCCCTGATAATCCCAAAGAAGGCGTTCTTAGCGATAACAATCCTGCTATTTGCTCGGTTGAATACTGCGTATTTAAAAATAATCCTCCCGCTACAAGATTAAATACAAGCACACCCAATCGAGACAAGAATCCACCTCGATAAACCACCAGCAGAGTAAGTACAAACGCAGTTATCAAATACATCCCTGAAGTATCCGGCAGATACGAAGCCCAACCAGCCGTTGCTTTTGGCTCAGCTCCAAGACTTCGACCCAGAACCTGAGTTGCAAACCGCCTGCCCGACAACTCCAGCGCCGAAATAACAGCTTTAGAGCTGACAGTTGCGCCGGTTACCGTATGAACACCGGCCAACGGCTGAGTTCCGAATAGCTGCCGCCCACCGAGAAGTCCTCGCCAACCGCTCAACAGTTCAAGATACCCCGGTGTTTCATTCGATTGTATTATATGAAAGTTAATCAGTTTGCCAGCCGTATCCACGTAAACAACCAGATTCATCTTCCCGCCGAAGCCGCGAACTTCAGGTGCCAGGTCCTCGGAGCTGAAGATATATCCACTCAACTTTTCTTCAGTTTCATAAACCTTAAAGTAGTGAATCTCTCTGCCGTTATCACCAACAGCCGCCGAGCTCCGTTCTAATTGCAACTGCCCAGCCAGCCCCTGAGCTGCATACCTCGGCAGCGTGTCTCTAAGCCGTGCTCCTGCAAAAACAAGCAAATTCGAGCACAGGACGACCGTTGCTGCAATACCGACCAGAACATAGCCACTCTTGCGCAACCTAAAAGCAATTGAATCTAAAATAGTAATCGGTCTAAATATCCTAACCGCAGCAACAGGCACATTAGCTGACAGAAAAAGAATAAACACAAAAAGCGTCAATCTGGCACCAAGTACAGGAACCAGCATAAGTCCCGTTGTCATCCCTCCCAATGCTGCACCAAGGTGGTCGGCGGTTTCAAGCTTGCTGCCGGCCTGACCCGCCTCGAAACCTGCACTACCAAGCTGCTCGGCAGCCAACGGAAAATAACAGCCCGTACAACTACCGCACAAAATAAAAGCAACTGCGAAGACAAGATGCGTCCACTGCTCAGCCGGCAAAACAGAAATCACTGCCAGGATTAACGAATGAATAATTATCACTCCAAATAACAGCTTCTCGCGAGCCGTGTATCGCAAAACAAGCTGCGAGATTAAAATAGCACCGACCGTCAAACCAACCATAAACAAAGATGAAATAACTCCGATGTGCAGATAAAGCGAACCAAAACGCGTCTGATATAAATACATCAGAACAATAATCACACCAATGCCGAGCCAACCGGCCGAAAAAACCAAAAATGAGCTGTCAAAGCTCGAACTCTTACCTTCCCCCCGTGTCCTTAAGATAAAAACAAATCGCAAAGCAGCAAACACCACGATGGGAATAATAAATGCCAACGGCCCGGCCAGCGCAAGATGTTTAACAAACTTCGCAACCGGCGCATCCGACTGCTTGGCCGCAAGCAATAAGCTATACAAATGAGTAAGCGGCCTCGAATCCCGATTTATCGATAAATTCTCCGGCAAATCCGCTCGCGAATAGTCCTCCAATGCTTTGGCGGCACGATCCGGCAGATATATACTAAGCAAACCCTCCGCAGGAAATATATCACTCGCACCTTTTATCTTTGCAAAGCGGTCACGCAAAATTCCCGGCTTGCCCGTCAGACCTTCAGAATCGGATGCAATAAACCAGCTCTCCTCGCCGGGCACCAAAGCAAGTTGTGAAAAAACCTTACCGAGCGTCAGCTTCACCGAGCCGCCGAGGTTAACCAGCTCGGTGCCCATAATATTTTCTCCCCCTGTTACACGGACACTCAAAATCCCGCCCGGCCGCAGAGACTCTTTAACCTGCCGATAAAATTCAAGCGTATAATAACGATTCAAAACCGAGCTGGTCGCATCCGGCAGGTCAAGAATCACTATATCAAAATAATTTTTCTTATCAGACAGCAGCGAGCGAACATCACCATCAAAACTGTCAAAACGCTCATCCTCAATTTGAAGTTCTTCTGGAATGAATCTGCCGACCTTGCGAATATATTCATTGTCACTATGCGCCCAGTGTACCTTCTCAATCTGCGGCAACACAAGCAGCTGCCGACACAACCCCAGCCCCGAACCTACTACCAGTACCCGTCCGGCATCGGGATTTTGACACAGACTTATAGCCGCTATTCTGCCAGCGGTACTTTCGTCCGGCAGCGCCTCACAAACAC
>CAZUTR010000111.1:0-7715 GCA_964623545.1 uncultured Pirellulales bacterium
ACGTCACCAAAGCCATGCAAGTCGGTATTATAAAAGCCAATGTCACCTCAGTAAAGGGTTTTATTTTAATTTATGGTATACGTACGAAATTCGCTGTTTATTCTCTTCTGAGAAAGAGTTAGAGAAATTGCAAAACGTTGCAGGGACAAAATCGGTGTGAGTAGATGGGAGCAGGGAATGAATGATCGGCCTGAAATCAAGGGTATACGCTCCAAACCCAGCCCCTCTTCCCTGGTGACATATTTTCAATAGAGATGTTATTTTCCCTTGATTTATATGGCTAGCTGCCGGATAATTCTTATAAAATTGTTTTTATCAGAGTCAGAGAAAGGACTCTATGCGACAGCAAATTATGGGGGCGAAGTTCGCATTCAAAATGCGTACCCTCTCTAAGCTTGTGAGAATGTTTTTTTGGTAAAGGATAAACTATGACAAAACTAACAAAACTAATGATATTTGTGCTATTTCTTGGTGCAGCTTCAGTAGCTGTAGCAAAGGTTTCGACAAGAGTGTACCTGGCGGATGGCAACACACCTTTTCCCCCAGCTGATCCTAACTTCCCTCATATATATCCAGAAATTATGGTCAGAACCAATTTGATCATTATTGTCGACTCGAATATTGCTGAGCCTTGGAGTGGGAGTTTGGCCATTGAAGAAGAATATTGGGATTATGGAGCTCTGTCAGCCAGAGACTACAATGAGCTCATGTTTGATTACGAAGGGTCTCATTTCAAGGCCGCAGGCGAAGAGGCCCTTGTTGTGGACTGGATGGAGCCAGGTATTTATGGTTTTGATTTGTATACAGGCTCTACTGGCATAAAGGTGGGAGACTGGTTCATTATTGATTATAATGCTACAGACATAGGCGACTGCAATGTTGGATTCTATGAGCATGATGTCAGTATGTATGACCCTATCTATTATCTCACATTTTCTCATGTTCGTACACGTGACTTCAATAACGACACCAAAGTTGACTTTCTTGATTATGCAATCCTCGCATTACACTGGCAGGTAATGGATTGTAGTGACCCTAACCGGTGCGAAGGCGCTGATCTCGATACTGACGGCGTCATTGATTATAATGATTTAATGTTGTTTTGCGATTATTGGCTCGAAAAAACTGAATAGCAGCGGTTGCTTAACATTCTCTAGTGTGACCCTCGTACTCCGTAAACTGAATTTCATATTGCGTAATACCGACGGTGACTTACGGCGGCACTTTGACCAGCCATAGCAAAGGTTGCAGTTAAGCCTAAAATGTGTCCTTGCGCACCCTCCCTCAAGGCATTTATTATTTCCCGAAAAAATCACTAAAAAAGACCCTATACTTTCGAATTTAGAATCGCCACATCTTATAGAAAAAGGAATTTTATAACTTTGTCTGATATTTTGGCTATAGAGGTGTTTAGCTGGCCCAATAACAGTAAAGGAGTCACGTATGAAAGCGAAACATTTTTTATTAGCGGCTGGTTTTCTATTATCCATAAGTTGTGTCACCATTGCAGATAGGACATTGGAGAGAGCAGAGGTTCTACGGATTTTTGAACAGCTAACAAGCCAGCCAAGGAAAACTTGGATACCCACAGGTACAATCCAAGCAACACACGAAGAATACAGAGCAGCAAAAACAACAGACATCAATGAGATCAACAGTCGAATCGTAGAAAAAATTTCCCAATATCAAAACAAGCCAGACAAACCCGAATTAACTGAAGATCTGCGCAAGATGAGGCTTGATGCCATACCGTTTAATGTCCGCCACGAATTAGCCAACGAATATACGATGAGTTCAACGGTACTTGTAAGATTTGATGGAGACAGATTTTACTGGGAGATTAACGTAGACTCGCGCAAAGATTCGGTAAAGCCGGGCAAAGACCTAGCAGGTAATTTTATGACCAAGCAATTCGATATGGGATGGAATACCAGACGTATATTCACCTGGGACGGCGAGAAGTATACAACCTACTTTCTACCGGGTAATCATGCAATCGTTGATACAACAGGCAGCACTCCATACAGTATCAATGGCCCATTAACAGCGGGTATCATCCCCTGGGGATATGGCTATTACACGTATGAGAACCTCTCTGCTGCTGAATCTTCTGCCGTTGAAAAATACGTCGATGGCCAAACACAGATACATCTGACGCTTAACAATTCGGACGGCTCGGAAATATTCTTTGTGATGGAGCCAGCAAAAGATTATGCCGTACTATCCTGTTCAATAAGTAAACTCGGCAATTCAGTTGTCTCCAAACATTACTCTAATTACCATTTAGTATCAGACAACTGGATTCCTATGACTATTCTATTGGAACAGTACGAAGTTGGGTCAAATAGATTGCTGGCCCACGATTTATGGGATATTACCAGTATAGATGCCAATGTTCCTGGAAGCTATGATTTCGAGGTCAGCTACGAACCTGATGCATTGATAGAACATTTTGCCTTTAGCGACGGCACACCGCAAATGTATCGCTACTTGCAGGCAGTTGATACAAATATGCTATTGGGTGAAAGATTAGCGTTTGCAGCTTTTGAAGGCTTGCAGCCGCAAAATTGCGCAACCGCAGCGTTAAAATACACTGCCTCGCAGTTGGGTAAAGATGTCACAGACCAACAACTTGCTAAACTGGTTAGTGAACCTGATAAAAGTACAAGCCTCTATGAAATGAAGAAGTTTGCACAAGACTTGGGTCTTTATTGCCGGGTTGTTGAAACCGATATCGAGACACTTAAGTGGCTAAACGGCTGCGAGGTGATTCTGTATATTCCGGGGAAAAATCATTTTGTTGTTCTTGAAGCAATCGATGATAAGTATGTCTGGACCATAGATCTGTCAAACAATAAATTCTACTATCGCACAGACATTAACTTCTTTGGTATGGACTGGACCGAAGGTATAGCTCTTCTGGTCTCCAACAGCCCAATTATGGGTGAGTTTACCGAAATTATCGATGGTCAACTCCAAACGATAATCGGTGCTTCAGGTTACTCCTGTACGCTGCTTCTTCAAACATATAATGTAATATATTGTGTCATGCCCATTCCTGGTGAGTGCGACGGTATGTATCAAGTGTACTTCACAAGATATGGCTGTGAACCTGCTGATAGTGGCAGTTGTAGTAGCAACAGACTAGTCAGATTCAGAGAAAGTCCCTGTATAGTAGACCCATATAACCCTTCTGCTTGTACCATAACAGGTGACTGGACATTTTATTATATGCGAGCCTGTGCTTAGTAGGTTCTCTTAGGTAATAAGATGGGCAGATGGAGTAAGTTACCATTTGCCTATTTTTTTCAGTTTTTATCTTGACTCATCACAAAAGCAACCGTAAGATACGCAACAACTATGAGAAGGCCATCATTTACGCTCACCGAATTGCTCGTAGTGGTTGCTATAAGTGGCTTTCTTATTGCTATATTATTGCCCTCATTGCGAAGTTCCAGACTCCAAGTTGATGCTGTTCTTTGCAGTTCGAACATCAAACAATTGATATTTGGTCTGTGTATGTACGAAACCCAAAACATGACCTTTCCTTACGGTTTTTATGAGAATCCTGACGAGCCAGAGCCACCTCCGGGTGGTTATACTGGAAACATTGCGTATGATAGAATTGGCTGGTGGTGGTTTAACTATATCTCTGATTATGCCGGAAAATACAAGGACAAGAAAGCGGAATTTTGGTGTCCATCCAGAAAAATAAAAGCCCCTGAACTTGAGTTCGTTTTGCATGGCAATTATGGTGTGAACCGCTCTATATGCAAAAGTTTTGATGATATTCAATCCTTCAGAGATGAATTTGTTGGAACACCTTTAAGTACCAGCAAAATACCAAGACCTGTCGAAACTCTGCTTATTGTTGACAGTGGCTATAGTATAATAAGCTGGTGGCACGCAGCGGATGAACCACCTGTATCCCTTGGTAATACCATAATTGAGGATACAGCTTATATTCCAGGGCTTGAAATTAATAAGGAAAGAGATTTATGGCCTAGCCAGAAAGAGGATGCTATATATGGCCGACATCCGAACAAAACAGTCAATATTGGCTTCGTAGATGGCCACGTTAGTCGTCCAAAAGCTGATGCTCTACTTATTGAGAAGACCGCCAACAACTATAAAAACAAAAGCCCCCTCTGGGTATCGAAATGAAATATTATTGTCTCAGAAGGATGCTTCTTTAATAACCTCCTGCATTTCACTATCGCTTGGATATTCAATTACCTTAACTGACCTTAAAGTGTACTCATTGTCAGTAGGCAACTTATCATAGAGTTCGGTCTTTTGGGGAAGGGCTGTTTTAAGGTCTACAAAAACCCGCCACTTACAAGTTACATCAGAATCATCACGCGTTTTTTCAGCCCATGTCAAATCATATGTTTCAATGTCAACAGCAGCTTCTAAGCTTTCACCTGCCACAGGACTCCAACTTGCATCCTTAGGAACTACAGATAAACCTGCAAAAGGAACCAGACCCAAGAAACCGGCTATCTTATTTTTGATCTCATCGACCATATCAACAGATAATGGTATTGTGTCAATTACACCAGTTGCAACTTGTTTGCTCTTTCTAATACTATTACCAGTATCCCATAGAACCAATTCTTTCTTGGTTTTCAACAGATAAGTATTTGTTGTCCTTGACACCCATCGCTCCTGTGTAGGCTCTGATCTTCCAGCGGTAAAAGATGTGATATGGACATTTTTGACTTTCTTAAAGACTTTGTAGATTCTTTCCAGCGTAATTGCTTTGGCACTTGGTATGTTAAGTAGCAATGCAACGGCTATAAATATAACTGCTGCCGCCGCAGCTGCAGTTTTAAGCAGAGGTTTTAGTTTCTTTACTGAGACTTTCTGCTTCAGGGCGGTAGTGAAATCAATGACCGGATCTGACTGTTCAGTATTTACTTTATTTTCACGCCCAGTTACTTCTACTCTTATTGGGAAACCAGCGTAAGTATCATCAGATTCGCTTACAGCTTTCGTTTTGGCAGATTGATCTATATAGAATCTTGTAACAACTCCAGATTCAGGCCGTTCTATAATTGTATACATAGTGTTGTGAAGTTGCTGCATTTTAGCCAGACACTTTGGACAGGTACGCAAGTGAGAAACAAGAGATTCCCGGAGTTTAGCATAGTCGTCAGTAGAAGGGGCAAGTCCGTAGGGTACAACATAGTCAAAAATATCGGTTGTTGATACATTCTGGCATGGGAAATATTTTTGATCTGTTTTTTTATGCAGGTGTTCCTCACGAATTGCCTCCCTGTGTTGATATAACAAATTACAACAGTGAGGGCAGATGCTGACATGTTTTAGAACTTCTTCGCTTGTTTCATCAAAAGCCATTGACACAATCACCGTGATATTATCATGAACTTGTTCGCAGTTGACCTTTTTCATGTCAGGTTCATCTGCGAATAACTGGCTTAAGCGGCGTAACTGTTTGCGGCTAAGATTTAGCTTTCGAATTGTTTCTAAATCCTCAGAACACTGGTGGCAATTGACCAGATGTACAGTTATCGGTGTTGGCATTTCAATTTCTAGGTGCGGCTCAAGCAAGGTAGGGAGAAAAGGCTTTACTGTTCTGCAAGTTACACTCTTGGCAATATAAGCGAAGTGAAGCTTTAGCATTTCAATAATTGCGGAACTACCTTCCATCTTCTCTGGTTCAATCTGGCTCTCAGCTTGTGACAACACACTTTTGAGTTGATTTAACTGCTGCTGGCAATGCTGACACTGGTTAATGTGATTAATAATAGATTCCGGAACGGACTCTTCGCTTTCGTTAAAAAGAAAGTGGTAATAGTACGGTTCAGCCTCTTCACACAATGAATTATGACTTGGTGCAATCATTGTAACTACCTTATTTTCAAATAATGACGAATACTCTTTAATCCATCTGAAATGTAACCTCTTATTGTTCCAGTACTGACATGCATCTTTTCTGCTATCTCTTTGACTGTATAGCCGTTATTGTGTCGCAAAATTATAGCTTTAGCTTCGCTTCGTCGTGAATGCGTTTCAATAAGCTGGATTACTTTATTCAATTCCTCATCCATAATCAAATCATTTTCCGGTCTCTGTTTATTTACAGAATCCCGATTGCGCTCGGCATATCTACGGATTCGGCTCCGGTAATTCTCTATCCGGCGAATAGCATCAACGATATCATTAGTAACTGCTCTATACAGATAGCCCTTGATATTTTGAGTATCTATAGGTGGAGGCTTAGCTACTAGAGAAAGAAAAAAATCCTGGAGCAAGTCGTTCGCCAGTTCCTCATTATTGATGCGAAAGCGAATGATCTGGCGAATAAAATCCTCATATTTAGTAAAAATCTCACCTGCAATGTTAACATTACTTGCATTGTTAGTACTACCCTCACATGGCAATGCTAACATCGCTAGCCCCCTAAACAACGCTCAGGAATAGCCAAAAGGTGAAAAAAGACAACTTCATAATCAACGGCTGTAAGTTTATTTCATCTCCATTATACAAAAGTCGTCAATAAATGCAATTAACCATATCAGGTTGAAGAATCACCTTGTTTCTATTATGATGGAGCCAGCCTACACACAAGGGGGGTATTTAAAGGTCTGGCTATCTTTGCTACACAACTACACTCTTGAGGTGTTTTAACTGATATTGCGCGGAGAAAGGGTTTTTCTGGTGAAACTAAAGAGGTGGGCTTAATATATCAGGAATTTGCCGCCATCAGCACAATTCATAAGGCAAAAAGACTGAATCTGGCTACTACAAAAAACCATTCCAGCATGATCTGGCTAGCCACTTTTAATATGGAAGGCAGCCAACTTTTTCAGCTTCCTTTTCTCTGGTCTGTGCCTGTTTTTCAACCACAAATGAATAGTACAGGGATTAACTTCTGATATTCTGGCCAGGTCCATAATAAAATAGTCTTTGATGGTGATTTTGTGGAAAACAAATATAACAGCTAGGATCTACCTTTCCATCATTACATTAAATAAAGCTGCACCTTTTCTCCAAATGCCGTGTCTTGCCATCTGTAATCCAAAGCGCTGCTTCTGGTTTGATATGCCGCGTTTCCGCAAATTTACTTCCTTACAGAGGAACAACTATACTTGGTTCAATGAAAACTTCTTCACTATCTTTATAGGCTTTAACTTCGATTACTTTTATGTCGATACCGTGTTCATAAAGCCACAGGGCCATACTTCCCAATTTATCACGAACAGCACTGCCGACGATGATGATTCGTTGATCCTCATTAATATCAGGAACTTGGTCAAATCCTGCGTCTTCGCAAAAAGATTCATAGAGAGAGTTGAAGTTAAAATCGGGGTCGCCTGTCTTTCCACAATGGTTCCGAGCTATATTTTCAAAATCTGAAAATTTCCATCTAGAAATGTAGCTTGCGTATTTCATAACCTGCATGTCAACAGCGTCTTTTAGCTTTCTTCTTTTAAGCTCGATAATTACGGAGTTTCCTTGAGGGTCAAGAGCAAGCAGGTCAAGGTGGTCTTTTGTATCAGGTATTAAGACTTGTCGTCCTATTATAAGTAGGGGATCTTCAAGAATAGTGGAATCTGATAAAATCCAATCCTCAAGATGTTCTTCAAGTAGCTTTTCTTGTTTAAATTTAGTCTCTGATACTTTTATAAGCCCCTTATCTGTAATTTTCCAAAGTCCCATTTTTTGTCCTCCTCAAAAAGTGCTTGTTT
>CAZUTR010000112.1:0-7698 GCA_964623545.1 uncultured Pirellulales bacterium
GGTTTACACTTCGCCCAACGGCTTCAAGGTCTGGGGTGGCGGCCCCTACAAATGGTACTCAGAAATACTCCTGTCGAGCGCACGCGCTGCCATCAAAGACCCGCCTTCAGATGACCGGATTGGTTATGTTCTCGAATCGCCCGCCGGCACATTCCCTACTCTGGCGGTTAACGGCCCTCTAACCGAAGAAGAACTCCAAAATTTGGTTGACAGTTTAATCCCGGCGAGAGAATACTTAAACGAGTGATTGTTAAATGCTTGACTAAAACTTTGGCCGGGCTTATTTAGCTCGGCCTTTTTTATGTCATTACTAGGCCGAGTGACATCAGTTATTTGTAATTTACCAGGACGTTTTTTGCGACACCTTCGGTTATGAGCCCCTCTTTGAAAAGTGAGCCGACCGACTCGGCCATTGTTATCATGCCGTGCTTCTTGCCCGTCTCGATTATACTCCTGAGAAAGTAACCGCCCTTTCTCCTTATTACATTCCTGGCGCCACTGGTAGCAACAAGCACCTCGCACGCAACTCTTTGCTCGTCCTTTACTGTTGGCAGCAGCTCCTGATGTATCACGCCCTGCAGCGACTCCGCCAAAAGAAACCTTAACTGTCCCTCGTCACCGGCCGGCGCATAACTTATAAGCCGTTCGATAATCTTGTCGATGGATATAACATGCAGTGTGGACAGAACAAGCACACCCGTTTCCGCTGCGGTTAGGGCGGTCTTTATCGTCTCATAGTCTCTCATCTCGCCTATCGCGATAATATCCGGGTCCTGTCGTAGAGCAGCACGCAGCCCGGTGTTGAATGACTGTGTGTCTTTACCAATTTCTCTCTGTCTTACAATTCCCGTCTTATTGGTATGCAGATACTCAATCGGGTCCTCAATGGTAACTATATGCTTTTTTTCATTTGTATTTATCTCATCTATCATCGCCGCCATCGTTGTCGTTTTTCCCTGGCTCGTGCTGCCCGTTATCAGGACCATACCTTTTGTTCTGCGAGCAAGCTCTTTGACAACATCCGGCAAAAACAACTCTTCAACCGTCTGTGGTCTTGTAGGAAGAATCCTTATCGTAGCCCCGACTTCTCCGTTAAAGTACCCGATATTTATACGGTATCTGCCGCTTTCATCCGCCAGCATCAGGTCATAGTCTCTGTTTTTCTCGAATAGCTGTTTTTCATCTTCCGTCAGCATCTCCAGTGATATTTCCCTGCTCTGCTCCGCCGTCAAATGTTCCTTTGTAATAGGAACTAAATCCCCTCCCACTCTGAAGAGTATCGGGGCGTCCGCACAGATATGTATATCGGTGGCATGTTTCTGCTTCGCATATTCTAACAATTGTCTCCTGTTCATTATCTCTTCTCTCCGCTCTTGGTTATCTGCAATTGAAGGGCCTTTCGAGTCTCGCTCGTAATCTTCGTTTGTTCACTTATTCTTATCGGCCAAAGCCAGATGATTCTTTTACTATCGGTGACAATAAGTGTTTTTTTTCGTAGCTGTTGCGGTACCTTCGCAGCAGTCAAAAATTTGCCAACCTTTTTCTCCGTTGCAAATCCTAAAGGCCGAAACCTGTCACCAGTCCTGCGCCCACGAATCTCAAGCGGCAATGTTGTCTTATCAAAATCAAACCATTCAATATACGGCGTCTTTTCCAACTTGAATTTCTCGAACGCCGCCTTATCAATCTCCAGAATTTCCGCCTCCACAACATATTCACTAAATATCGTGTGTCCCGGAACCTTCAGCTCAATGCCTTTGCTGACCTGTTTCTCAAACCGTTCTGCTTTCCTTGCTCTGCTGAAAATCAGATTATTGTATTCACGCCTCGCAATAAAACCACCCGGCAGCTCAATTTCTCTGCCGCTGATGTCCTGCCCGGCAAGCCCTAATATCATTTCATAATGTTTATGTGTTAAATCTCCTTCTCCGCATTTTAATAAACCTATACTCCGCCGAACAAGTTCGACCTTTACATCTCGTTGCTGTTCACTAAACAAACTCAAATCCAGAACAACGCTCTCATTTGTGTTTTGTGCCAGCTTACCCCAGACCTTATCAACACTATTGCAAACCAGGCTATAAAATCCTTGCGCCGAGCTGGAGAGACAAAACAGCTCCTCTGCAATATCAACGTTGCATTCATCCTGTAATGCCGGCAGCAGTCGGTTCCTTATAAAGTTTCGCCGATAACCGCAATCTTTATTAGTGCGGTCTGTGCACCACCGAAGTTTTTTTTCGTTTAGATATTCGAAAATCTCATCTCTCGTCATACAAAGCATCGGCCTTACGAAACTAATGTCACCACCCAGCTTCCGCATCGGCCAAATCCCGCCAAGCCCGCGAAAGCCCGTGCCTCGCATCAGGCGCTGAACGACCGTCTCAGCATTATCATCCTTTTGATGACCAGTTACTATGCAATTGCAGTTATTGCTCTTTGCAATATCCAGCAAGCTTTCAATCCGAAGCTTTCGCGCCGCCGTCTCGATTGACAATCTCTCTCGTTCTGCAAACCCGCGAACATCAATTCGTCTTGTTATCACCGGCACATTCAGTTTCTTAGCCTGTTCGACCACAAACTGCTCATCGCTGTCCGCCTCAGCACCTCTTAACTGATGATTTATATGAGCACAAATCAAATCACCGATAAAAACTCCATCGCTTTTCAATGAGCACATAACATACAAAAGAGCCGTTGAGTCCGCCCCGCCCGAAACGGCAAGCAGAATCTTATCCGCCGAATCACAAAGACCGTTCGACCTGACAAAATCTGCAATCTTTTTCTCAAGTTCTGTGAGCATTGCCTGCATCCAAAAAAACGGGCCTGACACTCGGCCAGGCCCGAAACAATTCGCATTTAATACATCCCCAGCTCTTTCAAACCCTACTTGGGCTCTCCCAGAGTTTCATCGCTCTTGGTCAATTTATCAATTCGTTTTTGCGCGTACTCTCTGCTCGTACTGCTCAACCTTTCTTTCTCAAGGGCCTCGTTGAAAAGCTCAACCGCCTCCAGTCTTCGATGCAGATACCTGTCCAGAATATACGCCGATTTATACCTGGCCGGATGAGGCGTCTTCGGGTCCCACTGATAAGCCCTTTGATAATATAACAGGGCCAGCGTATAGTCCCTGAAAGATTCGTAAATACCTGCAGCGTAGAACGCGGCGTCATCAATCTTATCGCTTTTCGGATATGTTCTTATCAGCTCATTATATTGTCCCAGTGCCTCCCTCAATCGGTCTTCATTGTTGAGAAGGTCTCTGGCGGCTATCTCGATATTGCGCGCATCTTTGAACGTGAAGTCCGCCATCTTGATTGATGTGCTTGCCTTCAGGTCAGGCCCGGCAATAACCGCCTCTACGATATAATTATATTTCGGCATCTTCATCAGTTCTTGAAGCTCGCTTTTCGCCCAGTTCAGTTTCATATTATTGCCTATACTCGAATAATGAGCTACCAGAGATTCAAGCCCATCCTGATATTCCCGGCGATTGACGGCTATCCGCTCGATGATGTCGCTTTCGCTCTCATCGGTTGCTTCTACTACAATCGGAAACTCTTTTGTCTCTGTAACAAGTTGTGACCTGCCGGTATCAATCGGCCCGCACCCGAACAGAACAACCATTATCAATACTATCAATATATTCAAAACTGTCTTTGCCATAATCGGCCTCCTTTAAAATTATCCATGTTAAACACCCCAAAAAGCTACATTGGGAACTTATAATTCTCAAAACCAGCCATTTACAACCACCCTCTTCAAAACCAGATTTCTAAAGCAAGTAAAACCGAACCGCTCCCTCCTGTCAAGCCAAAACATCAAAAATTTGTATGCCCTTTAGACGACGCAAATCTGAGAAATCCTCAATATTTAGCACCGCCTGCCCCCGCGATTCTCAGGCAGGGGGTTTTATGCCGACACCTTATGTTTCTCACACCCCTCGATGTAGCGTCCTTTAGGCAGGCCGAGTAGAATTGCAATGTTCTGACGTCTAACGGCCTTTCGGAACCTTCGAACCTGCCAATCCTTCCACCCTTGATGTATATAGTATTCTCCTTTACTTTGTGGCTTTGCCCCTGGCCTGTAACCATCCTCGGTAAGGTCCAATGGTCTATATCGGCAGTCAATCACCCTAACTCCCCACCTACGACATGCTTCAAGTTTCTTCTTCATCTCAGCGTATGGCAGCGTACAATTATATATCATGAAAATATAGATTTTCGTGTTGTGATAACCTGCTTTCCTCAGATACCCGATTGCCTTTCTGACTTTCCTCCAATCCTTATAAGGCCCATCCCACGCTATTCGCGGATTCGCAAAACGCGCTTCCTTTAACAACTTTGCCCGCTCAGCAGTCAATAATCTCAAATCAAAACCGCTCTGGCTCTCACAGGAAAGTCTATATCCCCTGCCCATTCGATATTCGCAAATCTCTTTAAGAATCTTATCTATATTTGGATTTGCAAGCAGGTTATTATCATAGAAAACAAGCTTTCTTCTCTTTATAAAAGGCCGAATCGACTCCTCACATTTAAACTCCGGCTCTATCTTCCACGTCCCGCAGAAGGTGCACTTTCTATTACATCCGCGCGATGTGTGAATAATTTGATAATCCAAATCCTCTGGCAGTAAAGAATAATCCGGCACAACCTTTTCAGCAACACCTCCTCGATATAATCCCTTATATACATACGCGAAAGGCGATTTTCTCTTGCAGTGTCTTTTCATCAGCGATACATATATCCCTCCAATCTCAATCCTTGCACTCGGATATGCCTCATGATAAAACCTCGCAGCTTCATGCACATACTTTGACCAATAGGTGAATACCGATGTAATCAAAATCCTATCCGGCGTAAAACCACATCGCTTCAATCCCCTT
This sequence comes from uncultured Pirellulales bacterium, assembly GCA_964623545.1. Classification (GTDB taxonomy): domain Bacteria; phylum Planctomycetota; class Phycisphaerae; order Sedimentisphaerales; family Anaerobacaceae; genus CAZUTR01. Next base: position 4,883 of record CAZUTR010000112.1, read on the forward strand.
ATTAGCTTTACTCTTTCCCCCTTTTGCTTATGATATGTCCCTATTTTTAATAACCCCACAGGCAGAAAATGCGAGTGGTTCTTACTCTTCGTAGCTACTGGAAAATCAGGTTCAACTAATAAAATTCTCATCTCAAGTTTGAATTATCAAAGAGTAAATTGTAAACATTTTCAAAAATAACAATTATCTCGTTTGGTGTTAAACATATACTTGTCGGATGTGCGCAATCATTTCTAGTGTCGTAGTTATTTTTCAACTTTTTAAATTGCGTTACATCAATGAACTTCTTATAGAAAATATAACAAATCTTCTGTATATCATTGCAATTCTCTCTTATGTCATCAATATCGGTCGCATTTCTTTGAAAGTTTTTTGATAGGTATCTATATACTGACTTGGGTTTGTCGAACATTACCTTTGAGCATTTGTTAAAATCACTTATATTGTGCCCTATATACCGCAAAATCCTACTTATACCTGCTGACCAAATCATTAGTGTTGCAGCTTTAAAACAATGTTTTTCGAGGCAATAAATTCCTTCTTTGATATATTCACTTTCTTCATCGGAGAAACTGCTGGCAATTCTTTCAAGTTTTGGCCTTATATCCCTTATTCGGCTTAATTGTTTCTTTGTTATTTTTAGTGATTTGTATTCGAATGCACCGGCTTCAGTAGAAACCGTTGTTTTCTTTCTTTTGCTTTTTTTAGTTTTTTTAGCTTTCTTTTTCCGCTCCTTTTTTGTTTTTTGCATTTTCTCAGTAATAAAACTTGCAGGTTGTTTTGGATCATCTAAAAATTTCCTTATTATATTTCGCAACTTGTTCTTATTTTCCGAGAATATATATCTTCCATCCTCTGAATCTTTGAAATATTTTAGAACATAATCCATTAAATAACGTGTATTTCCTAACAAACCATCTTCTGCTTTTTGAACCAAATTTTTTCTCAGATTTCCATCCCCATACCGTTCGTATAATCTTGGGAATTCTCTCCTGAAAGGAGAAAGAAAACTTGCATCAATCTGTATTAGATGACTCATTGCTAAAACTCCATCTTGAAGCTTTTTAATAGTTTCTTTACTATACTTTAGGAGTCGTAGCAAATCTCTTAGTTCTTGCCCAGTATGGGTTGTTATCTCGCGTAATTTTGCAAACAATTCCATATCATCCATATCTGGGTTTTTAGCCATTAATTCATCTCTTATTTCTTTTATTGATGTAAGTTCATTAATTTTACTCCATTGTTTTCGTAGCATATGTATATTATATGCCAAAATTCTTGCCTCGCTTTCGTCATCACCAATCGTGTGAATTGGCACCAATTCTTTGTTTTCTATCAAAGCCGCTCGTAAACGTCTTTCGCCATCAATCAATTTAAATGGTTTATGTTTACTTTTGGTCCTTTGTGTAACTAAAGGAACTAAAACACCATATTTTCTTACGGATTTCTTTAATTCCTTAAACGATTTGTCTTGTTTAATTTGTTCTTCTCCTTCACCTCTAGGATTTTTCTTGTCAAAGGAAATTCTCTCTGGCGAAACTGACCCGATACTTTCAATTTGAGTCGTATCCATATTTATCTCCCATTGCTTTATATTAAAAAAGAAAACTAAATATTTCTCATTTTAGAGCTTATTTCCTATCCACTTCAGATTTTGAAAGCTGCTCCGCCCTCCAGAAAAGCAACTCACCTTGAAACATTTATTATAACAAAATCCCACCCCCTTTGTCAAGGTAATCCTTAATCCTAAGTTCTTACTGTTTATAAATTCACCAATTAACTTATCCAACCTCGTTTCTATGTGGCCAATCTTTGTTTGACTTCATTAACCCATTGATCAATAATGACATTATGCAGAACAAATCAAAAAAATATGAGGAAAATCCTGAATTTCTGCGTTTTCTTAACAGGGAATTTGACAAAACCGCCGTTGATGCCCCGGTCGATGAGCTTGCAGATTTTGCCTTCGGCAGTCTGGATGCTGCTATAACAGCCTTCGTGGAATACAAAAGACAATGATACTAAATCTACCCGTCGAAGCTGCAAGAGATTACAAAAGCCCGTCACAGAAAGCTCGAGTAATAACGGAAGCTTGGATGCGGGCAAATATGTATTGCCCTGCTTGCACTTCAAACAGATTGGTTGATACCAAACCGGGCACTGAGACGGTTGATTTTGTTTGCGCTCGCTGCGAATCCGCTTTTCAACTCAAAGCTTTGAGCAGACCCATAGGCCGTAAAATCGTCGATGCTGCTTATGATGCGATGATGCGGGCTGTACATCAGAACCTCTTACCTCATTTCCTTTTCCTCAGCTATAACAATTCAGCATCTAGGGTTAACGATTTAATATTGGTTCCTAAGTTCTGCCTGCCTGCTTCATCCATAGAACGTCGCAAACCACTCAGATCTACCGCGCGGCGCGCTGGTTGGGTAGGCTGCAATATCATCCTCGATCTCATACCCCCTGAAGGACGAATAAACATAATTCAATCTGGCGATATAATCCCCAAGCCGGTTGTAAGAAAAAGCTTTCGCCACATGAAACCGCTGTCTGACATCTCGGCCAAAATGCGAGGCTGGACCCTTGATGTCCTAACGGTTCTTAGGTCTTTATCTAAATCAGAGTTTGACTTACATAATGCTTATTCGTTTGAGAAAATCTTATCTCGGCAACATCCGGAAAACCGACATGTAAAGGCAAAGATAAGACAGCAGCTACAAATATTAAGAGATTTGGGATACCTGGAATTCATCAGTCGTGGCCATTACCGCTGGATATAAGGTTTAATACCTATTAATGCACGAGCATTCCCT
>CAZUTR010000113.1:0-7670 GCA_964623545.1 uncultured Pirellulales bacterium
GTAAAATTTAAGATGGGTCGATTGATGAGACAAAATCTCTGTGGTCAAACTACAAAGACGTTCTAAGTAAAGTAATTGAATTGAAAACTACAGTCCGCGATTCCAGCAAAGGGTTTTGCAGCAGAGGAGTAGCCGATACCAACAAATTGCGGTGCTGGCAGAATAAGCAGTTATTGTCACCAGGTTGTTCAAAGGGAGCGTTTTATGTCAGAGGGAACAGTTAAGTGGTTCAATCCACGAAAGGGGTATGGATTTATCGTCACCGCAGACGGGCGTGATGTTTTTGTCCATTACGCATATATCCAGGGCGAGGGATACAAAACCCTCGTCGAAGGAGAAACTGTCAGTTTTGATATTGTCGAAGGCGAAAAAGGGCTAAGAGCTGAGAATGTAGTTCAGAAATCACCCCCTAAAGATAAAGGCAAAGCGGCTCCGGAGAGCGAGACAGGCCCCGCCGACAAAGCTAAGCCGGAGAGCAAAAAGACCGAGAAAAAGGAAAAAGATTCGTAATATTACTTCTGCTGTTCTGGCGGTGATGTATTGCAGGTGGTGAGATTAGTTTCTCACATCTGCTATGTGGCGCATTTCAATGCGAAACAGACAGCAACGCTGAAAGTAAAGAACAGGCCGTCGCGGCTAATTTTAGCTTCCCTTTGTCTTGTCCTTTTATAGATTTTCCTTGCAATTTATTCTATCCTCTGCTATTTTAAGTATGTTAATTTTAAGTGTTGAAATTTGTAATTAGCTACAATGGTTGCCGGTGAGTTTAAATCAGGTCTGGATTGCAACGTACTCGTGCTGAACAAGCATTATATGGCTATCCGCATCGTGGGTGCCAGACGCGCGTTTTCCCTGTTATTCCGTGAGCTCGCAGAGGTTGTCTCTCTTGAGGAGGGCAGATATTCCAATTATGATTTTGACAGCTGGCGCGAAGTAAGCGAGTTCAAGCGCAACTTTGAGCCAGACGGCCACGACTGGGTCTCAACCGTGAATTTTTACATTGCAGTACCGCGGATTATTCGGCTATTGTTTTACGACCGTCTGCCGCGAAATGAGGTGAAATTTAATCGTCGAAATATTTTCGGTCGTGATAAGAACAGGTGTCAATATTGCGGCAAAAAGCAACCGACGAGCGAGCTGTCTCTTGACCATATTATTCCCAGGAGCATGGGTGGAGTGAGCACATGGGAGAACGTAGTTTGTTCCTGTACAAAGTGCAATGTCAAAAAGGGTGGCCGAACTCCAAAACAGGCAGGTATGACACTTGTTCAAAAGCCCGTCAGGCCGAAACGGAATCCACTGCTTCATGTTCACTTAGGTCACCAGCGTTATCAAAGCTGGAAACAATTCCTCGACAATGCCTACTGGTCCGTCGAATTGAAATAACTCTCCCCTTGCGGCTACACACACATCCAAATATAATATGCGATATGGTTTCATATTGCGGATATTTCAATTCAAACAGCAACTTATATGGTGCATGGTAGTGGTTTCTTATGAAGTCAAAAGTATATTTTGTTAAGGCATCTGTCAGGGACGGCGTAAAAGTTCTATCCGAAAAGGCTCGTAAGCTGTTTAAGTCTGCTCGGCTGGCAAAATGCTATAAGAAAAACGATTTTACCGCTGTCAAAATCCACATAGGAGAAGAAGATAATAACACATATATTAAGGCGCCTTGCATTAAGGGATTGGTCGATGAGCTGCTTAGACTGAAAACAAAGCCATTTCTTACAGACACCAGTACTTTATATACAGGCCAAAGGAACAACGCCATCGACCACACAATTCTGGCCGCCGAGCACGGTTTCGATGTAAAAAATCTGGGCATACCATTTATCGCCCCCGATGGATTGTTTGGAACTTCAGAAACGGCGGTGAGAATCAATGGACAACTCAACAAAGAAGTTTACATCGCTGCAGATATTGTAAGGTGTCAGTCGATTCTTTCGATAGCTCACGCTACCGGCCATCTGGCAGCCTGCCTCGGCGCGACTCTCAAGACATTGGGTATGGGCTGTGCAAGCAGAAAGGGCAAGATGCGACAACACTCTGCTGTCAAGCCAAGTATCAGCAAAAAGTGCACCCGCTGCGGCGAATGTTATACGCACTGCCCGGTGGGGGCAATCAGCATCGATGATGTCAAAGCGCATATCGACAAAGATAAATGCATTGGTTGCGGAGAGTGCATGGCCGTTTGTAGATTCGATGCAGTAGAACACGATTGGAAGGCGGAGAACAAAATTCTGGAAAAAAATATAGCTGAGCATGCTCTTGGCGCATTGAAAGGAAAGGAAGGCAGAGCAGCTTTTTTCAACTTTTTAATCTCTATTACAAAAGATTGTGATTGTTTCGATACCCCAGATATGCGTAAAATAGTAAAGGACATCGGGATAGTCGCCTCGACTGACCCTGTGGCTGTTGATAAGGCCGCCCTGGATTTGATAGAGGCCACAGGCGGAAAAAAGATGGAAAAACTGATAGGAAATGATAAGCTGAATCCAAGCTGGCAGATCGAACATGCTGAGCTTATCGGCCTGGGCAGTACTGACTACGAGCTTGTTGAGGTTAGGTATTGATAGAAGTTTGAATTGAGGATGTGGTATGTCACTTGGTCAAATAATAAGGAAAAAACGTGAGCAGCTGAATCTGACACTTGATGATGTCAGCGGTCGCGTCGGTTTTTCCAAGCCGTATCTGTCAACGATAGAGACCGGCAAGGTAAAGAACCCACCGAGTGACGAGCTTTTGCAGAAGCTCGAAAAAGCTCTTGAATTCGAGCCAGGCCTGCTGCTGCACATTGCTCATATGGAACGTATCCCTTCCGATATTCGCCATGGCTTTGAATCCGTTGAAGCTGAGAACAAGAAATTGCGACAGTTGATAAAGAACCTTGTAGATAAAAAAGAAGATACAGACAAGCTAAATGCTCTTCTTGCTGAAAGCAAGCTGGATACCGAAAGAGGGGATTCTTCGCTTGCTCCCGGCCGCTTGGTTCCGGTCATAAACAAGGTCGCCGCCGGCTATCCAAGCGACTTCAATGATTTGGATTATCCCGTTGGTGTAGCCGACGATTATGTCCGCTGTCCGGATGTGCACGACCCGAACGCATTTGCTGTTCGTGTAGTCGGTGATTCGATGGAGCCGGTGTTCCGTGAGGGTGACATAGTGATTTTCTCACCCGCCGCCGAGGTTCACAACGGAGATGATTGCTTTGTTCGTTTTGCAATGCCTCACGAAACGGCGTTTAAGAGGGTTTTCTTTGAGCCGGATGATAAAGTCCGTCTTCAGCCGAGAAATGAAAAGTACTCTCCTATGATTGTCGACGGCACGCGCATAAACGGCCTTTACCGAGCGGTGATAAAATACGAAAGATTATAAAGGTGAGAGTTTAGTTGATGTTCTGGCCAGCAACGGCTAAAACAAGGGCGAAGACCTTTGCGGCACCTGCATCTTTTAAAACCTTCGCACATTCATTTAGTGTAGCACCAGTTGTTTTTATATCATCTACGAGACAAATTGCCCTGTCGCTGAATTTGTGTTCCTGACGGACAGCAAATGCGTCCGCTACGTTTGCGCGTCTCTGCGCGGGAGTTGCCATAGCTGCCTGCGACTTGGTTCTGCGGATGCGAACTAAATCTGTGCTTATTTCGGCCGTTGAATGTTTTACTTTTTTAGCGATGATATATGATTGGTTAAATCCGCGAACAAGTCTTCTCGACCAGTGCAGCGGAACAGGGACGAAAAAGTCTATTTGGCTTGTAAACCGGCTACCCTGCAGAGCCGAATCAGCTAAAAGTCCCAGCACCGAATCCAAATCCGTCCGGCCATTTTTAAAGGACAAAATCATATCCCGTAAACTCTGAGAATAAACGCCACTTCGAGCTATGCCGTCAAAGTTGATTTTATCACCTTGACAATCCGGACACGCATTGTCAATGAGTGCATATATGCTGACATCCCGACCGCAGCGGGGACAGTAATCACCGGCGGTGCACATAAGAAGCTGGTCCCAGCAGTCTTTACAAAGGTTTTTATCGCCGGGGCCGATGCTTTGTCCGCAGTTAAGACATACCGCAGGCCAGAGAAGCTGATTGACACCCTGCATGATAAGAGTTGTAATTTGCCTCGCCCGGCTACAATTTTGTTTTGATTGAACTGTTTTCACGCAGACGATTATAAATTATTTAATGCTGTTTCCAATAAATAATCGTGACTTTTACCCCAGATTTAGCGAAAATAAATTGTAAAGACACAAGAACTCAATAGAATAGAATTAAAAAGGATCATTAGACCCAATTGCGGAGAATCAGAGGAATTTTGAGGTGAATAGTTGATGTTTATATAGTGGGAATCTTTTGCTTTTGCGATTTATATGGAAACAATATAATCAGTAATCAGCAATCCACCGAGAGAAGACTGGTATGATTCCAAACATTATCCATTTCATCTTTGGATTGGAAAAGAATTTTGGCGGTATAGATTTTTCTTTCATCCACTTCTTGGCTGTTTACACCGCATGGAAAGTTAATAAACCTGAAAAAATTTACTTCCATTACGGATTTGAACCTACCGGAGAATGGTGGGAAAAGGCAAAACCATACCTATTGCTGAACAAAATTACTCCCCCAACAGAAATATTCGGCAATCCATTGAAGCATTATGCGCATAAATCTGACGTCGTTAGATTGGAGATGCTATCGCGATATGGTGGAATCTATTTGGATATGGATGTGTTGTGCATAAATCCTTTGAAGCTGCTTTTAAATAAAGATTTTGTAATGGGTATTGAACATAGGCTGGGTTTATGTAACGCTGTTATTCTCGCCAATTCGAACTCTAAGTTTCTCTCACTTTGGTATAGAGAGTACAAAAACTTTGATGGGAATGTTTGGGCCTATCATTCCGTAAAATTGCCGTTGTTTTTATCAAGAAAACATCGGTCACTCATACATATAGAGGACAGGTATTCGTTCTTTTATCCTACGTATCGTGAACCTGCCCATCTTTATCTGTGGTATCCTTCAATCCCATTTCGTAAACGAATAAAAGAGCTTATGAAAAACACCGAAAGGTTTTTAAAAAGAGGTCTGCACAAAGAGAAGACAAAATACGATTATTCGTTTCATGCGATTCATGGAAGAAAATGGCACTATAATAAGCTGTGTAAATCATATTGCATTCATTTGTGTGAAACACTTTGGTGGGACGAATACCTGAAAGAACTGACACCCGATACAATTATTGATGGTACATCCAATTTTTCCATGTTGATAAAAAAGATAATAACGAGAGAAGAACTATTAGCAATGCGCTCCAGTGAGCAGACAGTCGCCGCTGACGCACATCATAAGCTTACACCCGCAGCATCTGCATAGGTTCTTATCACCGGGGCTGATGTTCTGCCCGCAGTTAAGACATACCGCAGGCCAGAGAAGCTGATTTACGCCCTGTAGTACAAGAGTTGCGACTTGCCTTGCGCGCTTGAGTTTTTGTTTTGATTGTATTGGTTTCACAGAACCGATTATAAGTTATTAATATCCATTTCCAATAAGAAGCAGCCACTTTTTTACATATGACACTACAGTTGTGTGACCGTAAGGATGATTTTGTTCTTGCAAAAGGGGGTTTTTGGCTTTATAATCAATTCTTCGCTGATATCATCAAGGAATAAGTAATGTTTGATTCATTGACTGAAAAACTTAACTCTGTTTTCCGCTCGTTGTCCGGGCGGGGTAGAATCACCGAGGCGAACGTTTCGGACGCTATGGGGCAAATCCGAAAGGCGCTTCTCGAAGCGGACGTCAACTACAATGTCGTAAAGCAGTTCTGCAAAGACGTCAAAGAAGCAGCCATCGGAGCAGAGGTGATAAAGAGCTTACATCCCGGCCAGGTGTTGGTGAAAATCGTCAATGATGAATTAACCAAGCTGATGGGGCCGGTGGACAGCAAAATCTACTTCGTCTCACCAGGGCCTACAGTAGTAATGTTAGCGGGACTGCAGGGCGGCGGTAAAACCACGACTGCGGCAAAGCTCGGCAAATACCTGCTCTCCAAAAATAAAAAACCACTATTGGTAGCCGACGACCTTCAAAGGCCTGCGGCCATCGAACAATTAGTTGTGCTCGGTGAGCAGCTTGGAATCGAGGTCTATAGTGAGGACAGCAAGGATGCGGTCAAGGTCGCTAAAAATTCCGTAGAACACGCCAAAGAAAACGACTTCGATGTTGTTGTTCTCGATACCGCCGGCCGGTTGCATATCGATGAAGATATGATGAGCGAGATTTCGAACGTGGCCAAGGTAGTAAATCCTCATCAGATTTATCTTGTCTGCGATGCGATGACCGGACAGGATGCGGTCATCTCAGCCAAAGAGTTCAACGACAGGCTGGAACTGGACGGAGTAATCCTTACGAAACTGGACGGTGACGCCCGCGGCGGAGCGGCGCTGAGCGTCAAGGCCGTGACATCGAAGCCAATCAAGTTTGTCGGTATCGGCGAAAAGCTCGACAAGCTCGAAGAGTTTCATCCCGACCGAATGGCAAGCAGAATACTCGGGATGGGCGATGTGGTGACACTCGTTGAAAAGGCACAGGAGCAATTCGATGTTGAAGAAGCGGAGAAGCTGCAAAAGAAAATGGCGAAAGGCAGCTTCGGCTTCGATGATTTTCTAAAGCAGATGCAGGCCGTCAAGAAAATGGGCGGCATGAAGGACATGCTCAAACTGATGCCGGGGATGGGAAGCCAGCTAAAGGATTTGGATATCGATGACGGTGAGCTGAAAAGAATGGAAGCAATTGTACATTCGATGACCCCTGTCGAGAGACGTGAGCCGGACGTTATAGAATCATCGCGGCGAAGACGCATTGCGGCCGGCTCGGGTACTGAGCCGACGGACGTATCGGGTCTTGTGAAAACATTTAAGCGCAGTCGTGATATGCTCAAAGCCCTGAGCGGAGGCAGCTTCGGCGGATTGAAAAGCTTGTTCAGCGGCGGGTTTAATATGAACGCTTTGGGGGCTGCTATGTCATCGGGGAGGAAAATCAAGCAGCGCTCAAAGAGGAAAAGAACCGTCAGACGCAAGGGGAAAATTAAGCGAAGATAAAAGCAAAATTTTCATAAAAACGCTTCAGATGACCAAAAAACAAGCAAAATCCCCCAAAAACGGAACGCCTACAAAAACAAATTTGACTATCGAGCAATATCTTGATAAAGTGTCGTCTTTTACTGACAGCAAGTACGGCAATATGATTAGGGCGCAGTTCCGGGACATCAAGGGCAGCAGTGAGTTGGCGATGCTGGCTTCACCGAGTACTGAGGAACTGGAGCAATTAAAAAGAGCGGTAGCGATAATGACGGCGGCTGAAAAGTCAGAGGCAGAGAAGCTAACAGATGGGCAGGTAGCAAAGATTGCCGCCGACGCAGGGATAGACCCGGCGATTTTTGCAATCTTTATCAACGGCTATGCTCAACATTGTAAACGAGTTTCATGACCGCCTGTAATGGTCATGAAAATTAATGATAAAACGATTTTAGGAGTTGATTATGGCAGTTAAGTTAAGAATGATGCGTTTGGGCAGGCGGCATCGGCCGTTCTTTAGAATCAACGCAATCGAATCCAGAGAGCCACGCAACGGAAGAATTCTTGAAAAACTGGGACATTACGACCCTTT
>CAZUTR010000114.1:0-7655 GCA_964623545.1 uncultured Pirellulales bacterium
TACCAGGTTTTGCGCCACATCGTCAGGAAAATATCATAGTTGAACCTGATATTCACAAATGGCATATACGAAGCCAAGGGATTAATAACCTCATTGGAATCGCATTTATCACAGTAATTTTGCAGCCGGTCGCAGGGCTTAAAACATTTAGGGCATACCGGCTGCGCATCAGCAGGAATAAAACCATCATCCAGCTCAGCTTCCACAAATTCCTCCGTTGAAAGATTATTTTCCTCTTGCTCACTCATATCAGAACAGGATTATACCATATTCACTGCAAATCCTCCAAAGTTACGGTTCTCCCCGCCCCGAGTTTTATGTATTTATCGCCATAGTGTTCCTCGAACAATTCTCTCGCCTTCTCGCCCGAGCAATGAGTCGGCCCGGCATATTTAACACCCATCTGCTTAAACTCAGAAATGACCTTTTCGATTTTACCTCTTGTTGTCCACTCAAGGTGAAAACCTCCCATTACAAAAAGAATATCATCACCCAAAAGCTCTTTCGATACTCTCACCATTTTAACGATTCCCGGATGCGCACAGCCGGTAATCACAACCAGCCCCTTGCCCGTGCGAATTATAAGCCCCTGCTCTTTAATCAATGTCCCCATCTGCCCCGTCGAATACACATTCTCAAAAATTCTCATCGGCTTAGTGACTTCGACTATCTTCGCCCCGCTTTTTTTCACATCCTTTTTTATTCCTGCCGGAAAAGATTCAGGCATATACACAGTGACACTTGAATTCCTGGAGAGAAAACTTTTCAAACCTCCGGTATGGTCACCGTGTTTATGAGAAAGTACAACCGCATCTATACTGTTGGGCTCGATACCGAGTTTTTCCATATTGCCCAGCAGCATCGCTCCATCGCCGCCGGTATCGAACAGAATAGTTTTCTCAGCGCCGGTAACAAGGCAGCTGAATCCCCACGCCGTCCCAAGCCCTTGCTTATACGGATTATTATCGAACACAACTGTAATGCCCAGCTCTTCGATGGCAGGCCCGCTATCAATTTGGTTTTCGTCAATCATAACTTCTCCTTTCACCCGGTTATGCCTAATTACAACCAGCGCCGTCGCCATAATAATAACGACAGCCGGCAAGCCAAAAACAACTATAATCCCCAGTCGCCGCATCTGATTTTTCCTCTTATTTACCTATATCAATTATAACAGCCCTGTAGTGAAAAAAGCAATACCCCGACACCAATTCTTTTCCTGCAAAACTTTGCAAAGCTCCATTTACAAATCGGCTAAATGGTTTTTTATTAACAAGACGTGGTTTTTAATTTATAATCCTTCCCAAAACAGATATTCGAGCATAGATTACTGTTTATGAAGGAGCTTACAGTGGCAACAGGTAAGATTTCGATAATTGGTGCCGGCAACGTCGGCGCAACCATAGCACACATAGCAGCTTCGCGAAACATCGCTGATATTATTTTATTAGACATCGTCGATGGTTTGGCCGAAGGCAAAGCACTGGACATAGCCCAGGCCGGACCCGTGCAAAAGTATAGTTGCGGAATCACCGGCACAACCAACTGGGAAAAAACCACCGGCAGTAATGTTGTTATTATAACAAGCGGCCTGCCCCGCAAGCCCGGAATGAGCAGGGATGATTTATTGGCAAAAAACATTCAAATTGTAAAAGACGTCAGCCAAAAAATAGCTCAATATTGTCCCGACAGCATCGTCATTGTTGTTTGCAATCCTCTTGATGCAATGGTTTACACCGCCGCAAAGGTCACCGGTTTTGCCAAAAACAGAATTGTGGGAATGGCCGGTGCTCTGGACTGCGCGAGATTCGATTACTTTATAGCCGCCGAACTCGGTGTTAGCGTAGAGGATGTAAAAAGCATCCTGATGGGCGGGCACGGTGATGATATGGTGCCATTGCCAAGATTCACTTCGGTAAATGGAACACCTTTAAACGAGCTGCTTGATGAAAAAACAATAGATAAGCTAATAGACAGAACACGTAAAGGCGGCATCGAAATTGTTAATCTCCTCGGCTACAGCGCTTATTACGCTCCCGCCGCCGCCACCGTCAAAATGGCTGAGGCAATCCTTAAAAATACAAAAACAGCGGTCTCCTGCTGCGCATTCTGTGATGGTGAATATGGCCTTGGTGGATATTTCGTCGGCGTCCCTGCTGTTCTTGGGAAAAAAGGAGTCGAAAAAATTATCGAGCTTGACCTCGACAAATCTGAAAAGCAACAATTCGAAAAGTCGGTCGCTCACGTAAAACAGCTCGTGGAAAAAGTTGACAAGCTCTTGTAAATAAAAAACTTAAGATTTATAAATTTTCATCGATAATAAATTAATATGTCCATTTAGGATTACAGGGGCACAAATGGAATTGATTAAGAAGATTAAGCAGGCCGAAGCCGAGGCACAGAAGATTATCGAGAATGCCAAAGCTCAGGCAGCTAAACAAGCCGAAAACGACCGTGACAAGCAGCGTCAAATACTTGAACAAGCTGAGCAGGAAAGAAAAAAAACGATTGACTCTGCTGTAGCCAAAGCTCAAACGCAAGGTCTCGCCGAGGCAGAAAAGCTAAAATCAGAAGCTGAAAAAAAACGTCACCAGCTGCGTGACAAAGCTAAAGAAAAAGTGCCGGCTGCGGTGAAAAAAGTTGTTGATTACCTGAAGGAATAAGTTATGGCCATCGCCAAAATGGCAAAAGTGATGATTATAAGCCACCGCAGCCAGGCGGCCGAACTTCTCGAAGCCCTGCAGGCCGAAGGTATCTGCCAGATACTTAACGCCGAGCAGGCGATGGTCAGCAAGGACTTCCCCGAACTTGCTGCTGCTTCCGAACGTCCGATGGACATTGAACAGATACTGACTCGCCTCCAAAAAAGCATCGAATTTCTAAAGGTTTATGCTAAACACAAAGCAGGACTGGCAACTGTGCTCGCTCCTCGTACAGTCATCGATGAAAACTCTTACAACCAGGTCGTCTCTGACGAGGCAATACTTGGCATCATCGACCACTGCGAGCAAACTCAAACTGCTATAGAAAAACTCAAATCCGAATGTGAAAATCTTCAAAATACTCTCCAGTCGCTTCAGCCCTGGGCCGCACTTGAGACACCTGTAGAAGAAATTGGCCGAATCGGACGGACCATCTGCTTTACAGGCCTGCTGCCGCAAAGACATCTCGAACAAACTGAGGAAAAAATCGGCGAGTTGGGATGTGCCATTGAAGTTGTGGGAACAACTGAAAATAAAAACGCCTGCCTGGTTGCCTGCCTCGAAGAAACACTAAATGATGCGCAAAAGCTCTTGCGCTCAGCCGAGTTCGAGCAGGTAAATTTCGAGCCGATGACAGGAACCGTCGCCGAGCTGTTAAAACAACAAAATGAAAAATTAAATGAAGCACAAGGCCAGCTCCAAAAGCAGTTCGAAATGGCAGCGTCACTGTCTGAAAATCTGCTCAAGCTGCAGATTCTGCACGACCATTACGAAAATCTGTTAAACAGAGAGCAGACCAGCCGAACCGCACCCGCCACACAGGCGACGGTAGTTCTCGAGGGCTGGGTCAAACAGCACGATTATAAAAAGCTCAAGCGAATAGTGTCCGGCTTCTCAGCATCGAGCGTAAGCAAAATAGAACCGGCTGAAGGTGAAGAGATGCCGGTCGAGATAGAAAATAAAAACCTTGTAAAGCCATTTGAGGTTATAACACGTCTTTACGGTATGCCGCAGCACTTTGAGGTTGACCCAACCGTCTTTCTTGCGCCCTTCTTCGCACTGTTTTTCGCTTTGTGTCTTACAGATGCCGGCTACGGCCTTATCATCATTGCAGTCATGGCCTTCTTCATAAAAAAAATGCAGGGCGACAAAAAACTGTTGTGGATGCTCGGAATTTGCTCGGTCGTCACTCTTGCAGCCGGTGCACTTACCGGCGGTTGGTTTGGTGACGCCGTCCAGCAGTTCATACCTGCCCTAAAACCGCTCAGAGAAAAAATGATGTGGTTCGACCCCTTTGAGAAGCCGATGATTTTCTTCGGCATTTCCCTCGCCGTAGGATACCTACAGATTCAAACTGGTCTGTTAATCGCATTTATTCACAACCTGAGACGAAAAGAATTCATCGCGGCCCTATGTGACCAGTTGACCTGGCTCGTCATGCTCAACTCTATCGTTATATTCGCAGCATCTAAAGCAGGTGTCATCTCACCTGCGCTCGGCTTCTTCGGAAAACTCGCTCTTGTCCCTGCTGCTATGATTTTACTTTTCAGCCAGCGGCAAGGCCCCATAGCCGGAAGAATTGGAATGGGAATGTATAACCTCTTCAGCACTATATTCTTTGTCGGTGACGTGCTCAGTTACCTGCGGCTCATGGCGCTCGGTATGGTAACTGCCGGCCTGGCTATGGCCATCAACGTCATTGCAAAAATCGCGCTGGACATACCGTACGGTATAGGCATCGTGGCAATGATAGCTGTTCTCATCTGCGGACACGGCTTCAACTTGGCGATATCAGGCCTAAGTGCCTTTGTACACACCTTGAGATTACAGTACGTGGAATTTTTCCCGAAATTCTTTGCTGGCGGCGGCAGAGCGTTTGAGCCGCTCTCAAAAAAATATAAACACATTTACATTAAGAAAGCATAAAACAATTTCCAATCAAGAAAGAGAGGTTTCGAGTATGGATTTAGGAATGATTTTGGCTTTGACTGGTGCGGGACTGGCGGCCCTCTTGGCGGGCATCGGCTCGGCAATCGGAATCGGAACAGCAGCAAGAAGCGCCACTGGAGTTTTGAGTGAAAAGCCGGAGCGCTATGGACAAATGTTCATCATGGTTGTGCTGCCGGGAACCCAGGGTTTCTACGGCTTCCTCGCCGCATTTATAGTTATGCTTAAGCTGAATTTTTTCGGCGAAGGCGGTCTTACAGCATTAAACACTTCGCTCGGCATCCAAACTCTGGCGGCGTGCATCCCGATTGCATTTGCCGGTCTGGTTAGTGCCATCTTCCAGGGAAGGGTCTGCTCCGGAGGTATCCTGATGGCAGCAAAAAAACCCGAAATGGCCTTCAAGGCCGGTGTTGTTTACGCCGTTATGGTCGAAATTTACGCTGTGCTTGGACTTCTTGTCACGATACTTATGCTGCAGTATGGTATCGCCTGGCCGACCGTAGGAGTGTAAAGCAAAAGGTAAAATACTAAATACGAGATACAAAATTATGGGCGCTGAAGAAGTAATTCAAAAAATATTAGCTGACGCAAAAGCTGAAGCTCAGAAAATTAAAAAGCAGGCGGATGAAAATGCCGCCGCCGAAAAGGCAAAACTCGACGAGCAGCTCAAAGATTACAAAAAGCAAACGGAACTGCTCGCTAAAAAGGCCGCCGAAGACAAAGAACTGCACCTGCTGGCCTCGGCAAGAATGGATATCACAAAAGCTCTCCTCACAGAAAAAAGAAAAATCCTTGATGACCTCTTCTCAGAAGCACAAAAGCGGTTAATAAGTCTGCCTGACGAAGAGTATCGAAAGTTAATCGTCAAACTTATGCTCGATGCAGTTGAAACCGGCGATGAAGAAGTCATCATCGACAACAATGAAAGCAGAATTGACCAAAACCTCATCGATAAGGTTAATGCCGAAGGAAAGAAAAACCTGAAACTCGCTAAACAACGGCTGGATTTGGCCGGCGGTTTTATCCTAAAACGTGGCAAAATAAAGAATAATGTCACTCTTGGTGTTCTTATAAATCAGGCAAGAAATGAACTCGAAATTAAATTGGCAAAAGAAATTTTCTCGTGAATAGCAGATCTGCTTGGAAACAGATATGCCTAAAGTTGCAGAACAGAATATCCTGGATTTTTACACTTATCCGCCAATCGGCGGCGATGACTGGCGTTACACTTTTGAGACCGCCCAGGTCCGTGCTCTCGAACTGCAGATACTCTCAAAAGCGACACTGCTGGATATGGCCAACGCGCAAAACTTCGAACAGGCTGCCGATTTGCTCTCCAATACCGAATATGCCCTGCCGGGAAAAACCGTCGCAGAGCTGGAGAATGTCCTGAAGCTTCGAAGAGCCGCCGTACGGCAGCTTTTTACTGATTTAATCATTGATAAACCCATTGTTAAGTTACTAAGAGCGCGCGATGATTTCGCAAACCTGCGTTTGGTATTAAGGCGCACTCTAACAGAAAAACCCTTGGGAGCTGACTACAGCACCGAAGGCAACTTCCCACCTGAGTTGTTCGAACAAGTCTTCGAAGGTGAAAATTACGAACTGTTTCCCGATTACATGGCTCAGGCAACAGAGCAGGCTGTCCTGGCTTACTATCAGAATAAGGACATCCGCCAAATCGACTTTGCCATAGATAAAGTACAGGCAAAATACAACCTTCGCCGGGCACATAAACTTGAAAGTGTCTTCTTAATCGGCCTTTTTCGAATTCAGATTGATTTAACGAATATTCGTACAATGCTTCGGCTTAAATTTGCCGAATCCGAACAAAGAAACGTGTTCCTCGAAGGTGGCTTCATCGAATTGGAAAGGTTAGGATATGGGCTGGATACAGATTATGAAGCAATGGGCCAGCTATTTTTCGCAACACCTTACTACACAACCGTTCAAACAGGCGCCAATTATTTAGCGTCGAACAAATCTTTCCTGGCTGCTGAACAACAGTGCGAACAGTATTTAATGGGATTTTTGAAATTAACTATTCAGATTACTGCCGGCCCACAGCCAATCATCGCATATTTATTAATGAAGGAAAATGAAATTCGCACCGTCCGACTGATACTAACTGCTAAAAGAAATTCATTAGATACAAAATTAATCTTGGACCGTATATCATGATTTTGTTTAGCCCCGGCACCTGTGGCCGGGGGGGTGTTTAGCCGTCGCCGGAATGGCGACGTAAATATTTAATTATGGAAAATAACGTTGCAGTACTTGGTGATGCTGATTTTGTAATGCCGTTCACGGCGCTCGGTGTCGATACGTTCCCAACCAGTGATACAAAAGAACAAATAATCGAAAGTGCCCAACAGATAATCGACGGCAAATATGCCCTTGTAGTCGTTTCTGAAAATACCGCACCGATTGTCGAACAGGTTTTTGAGCAACAGCAGAATTCCCCAACGCCCTGCGTCGTAGTTGTCCCCTTTACAACAGAACCAACAGGCATAGCAACAAAAACACTCGGCAAAGCGCTAAAAATGGCCACAGGCATTAATATCCTAAAAAGCGATTAAGTATTGGATACCACACACGTGAGAGTGTGGGGGAATTAGTTAGGACTTTGATAATGACTGAAGAAAGAACCGGTAGAATAGTAAAAGTTGCGGGTCCCGTTGTCGTTGCCGAAGGTATGGCTGGCTCACGAATGTATGATGTCGTTCGTGTTGGCGAGTTGAACCTGATAGGCGAGATAGTCGAGCTAAAAGGAGACCTCGCTTCCATTCAGGTTTATGAGGAAACCGGCGGCATCGGTCCCGGTGAGAAGGTCGTCGACACAGAAGAACCCTTGAGTGTCGAGCTCGGACCCGGCCTTATAGAAAGTATCTACGACGGCATCCAGAGACCTCTGGACTTACTGCACGAAGCAGAAGGCGAGTTTATGAGCAGAGGCAGCTCTATGCCCGGCCTGAATAGAGAAAAAAAATGGCACTTCAAACCAAC
>CAZUTR010000115.1:0-7625 GCA_964623545.1 uncultured Pirellulales bacterium
TTTCTGGCGATAGCGGTTCTTGAAGATTCCGGTTATATGGCCCGGGCGGCATTTGTTATGGACAGGATAATGCACAAATTCGGCCTTCATGGAAAAAGCTTTATACCGATGCTTATTGGTTTCGGTTGTTCAATCCCGGCCATTATGGGGACGCGAATTATTGAAGATAAGCGAAACAGGTTCACAACGATAATGGTGATACCATTGATGAGCTGCGGGGCAAGGTTGACGATTTACGCATTGTTGATACCGGCCTTTTTCCGAGAAGATTTACGAGGTCCAATGTTATGGCTTATCTATCTTTTGGGTATTGTATTGGCGATTGTTTCCGCTAAGATACTACGGCTGACATTGTTCAGAGGGGAAACCGAATCATTTGTTATGGAGCTTCCTCCCTATCGAATGCCGACGCTGAAATCTATCTGCATTCATACTTGGCAGAGGGGCTGGATGTTTCTTCGCAAGGCGGGGACAATAATCCTTGCCATTTCAATTCTACTCTGGGCCGGTACAAATCATCCTAAACCGAAACGTCAAACAATTACAGATTTGGAGCCCGTAAAGGCCCGGCAGGCCGAGATGAAGTATTCAGTGATTGGCAGGATAGGCAGGGCGATTGAGCCGGTACTTAAACCTCTTGGTTTTGACTGGAAGATTAGCACAGCTCTTATCGGCGCAACCGCAGCAAAAGAGGTGTTTGTCACTCAATTGGGAATAATATATGCTGCTGATGGCGGCGATGAGGCGCCGAAGACTCTGCGAGAGAAACTGCAGGCGGACTATTCGCCTTTGACCGGCTTTTGTATTATGCTCTTTTGCCTGATTAGCGCACCGTGTGTTGCGACTGCTGTAATAACAAAACAGGAGACAAATTCCTGGCTCTGGGCACTGTTTCAGTTTTTTGGTCTTACATCTCTGGCCTATGTGATAACGTTCATTGTTTATCAGTCCGGCATTTTTATCTCGCATCTGATTTAAGAATTGAGTTTGACATTCAGTTCACTCGGCCTTACAATTGCTGTTCAAACAAACAGCTATTAAGCTTTTTTAAAGAGTAAATAAAAGCAAAGTGACTTAAAACTCAGAAGTGAAGGAGATTTGAATGGGTAGAGGCGACCGTAAAACCAAGAGGGGCAAGCTCTGGCGAGGAACTTACGGTAAAACGCGTCTGACTGAGCAGAAACGAAGAGCTCTGAGACGACAAAAAGAAAAGACCGGCGGGTAATTTTATTTGTCGAAGCCTATGTGTCTTAGAAGATGTTGCCGCTTTTGCGTAAATGTATTGAATTTCTGCATTGAGGATTTAGCTTGTTATTAAAAATTATAAAGGCCGATTCTTGTCAAGAGTCGGCCTTTTCATTACGAATATTATGCTGCTGTCATTTTACGGCTCAAGCGGAACGAGCCAGTTTTCAAAGAATTTCGCTAAGTCATCCCAGTCGACGTCTCCATCAGGTTCGAAATCAGCACCAAGACACCAGTTCGGTTCGTGACAGTCGGTACTGAGCCAAAATTGAATGAACAGCGCAAAGTCGGAAAAGTCAACGTAATCATCACCGTTCATATCACCGAATAAAACCTCTGGAATTGTCTGGTTTATCCAATCGGCATAGGAGCTGACGCGAACTGCATCCATATAATCAGGATCGGGGTCGTTGGGATCTCCTTTGTCACGATACCAGGACTCTTCATATATAATATAATTTGGGTCACCTGAGTGTCCTGGTTCGTAATGTACTTCGACGGCGCGAGTAATGCCTGCTACTTTCCAGAAGTCACCGACTTTGATAAACCAGCCACCGCCTGAATCGAAAGCTGCAGGTATAGACTCATAAGTTGTCGGTGTACCCTCATATAAACCATCAAAGTCGGCAATTATTATATCGGAGATCATGCCTACCATATTACTATTAGGTTCAACCTCGTCAATTTTATTGGTGCCTATGCGCAATGTGGTATTGCTGCTGTTGTCCCAATCATAGCCATAGGTGATACCATCCGTTTGTAAAATCTCGTCTCTTCCATTGCCGAAGCCGCCAATTACTATGTTTTTGTTAATCTCATTTGTGGTATCATAGACATCAACAAATTCAGCCAGGTTAGCCCCGGCGAGTTTGACAAGTCTCAGGTCAGCGGTATCATGTTCCCAAATCTGGACAGCAGTATATGCCTTTCCATCGATATTAACTTTTTTACCCACACCACCGCCCGGATGGCGTGCTGTTAATACACAGTTGGATGATATCGCAACGCAGGAACCATTAAACCACCAGCGTCCGATGACATTTTCGTGAGGTCTGTCGGTCCAGGTCGCCAGATTCGACTCACCATCCGGATGTAGAATAACAGCCGGCGCTGCTGCTGCGAGGCAAAAAAGAAAAAACAATGCAACCAGGATGGTTCGCATCCCGCACCAGAACCAGGTACAGTAGAATCTTTCCTTGGTACGGGGTTTCAAAATATTGTCCCGCCAACGTATTAAGCTTTTCAGAGGTATATACTTCATTCACAACAACATTATCAGGCAACAATGCGGTATTAGACAGTCATTGCAATTCTTCAACTTTCGCTCTCTTGGCCAACTAAAACACAAATATACCTTTGTGGAAGTTCTGTGATGAACCTCCTCAACTGAATCACCCAGACCGTCGTTAATTGGTCTTGCTCGCTACTATTCAAGATTATTATAACAGATTTAGTCAGCTAAGTACAGTAAAAAACGCCATTTGACGTAAAAAAAGGTATTTGAGTAGGTATTTTGCTGTTAATTGAAGTGTAGATTTGAAGTTAATTTTTCTCAGAAATTCTGCTTTCTGAGCCATTCGACAAATCTGGCCAATCCATCCTGAATAGCTGTTTTTGGCTCATAATCCAGTTCTCTGACGGCTTTGGAGACGTCGGCGAAGGTTCGCTCAACGTCACCTGGCTGGAGTGGCATATTCTCTTTTACGGCCTTTTTGCCCAGAGCTTTTTCGAGTTCCGTGACAAGGTCATTGACTGTTATCGGTCGTGACTCGCCGAGATTATAGATTTTATAGCCGGAGCATCTGTCTATAGAGGCAACCACGCCGTCGATTATGTCATCGATATAGGTAAAATCCCTCATCATTGTACCATCGCCGTATATCGGTATTGGTTTGTTCCGCTCGATGAGGCGGGCGAATTTGTGGATAGCCAAGTCCGGTCTTTGCCGGGGGCCATAAACGGTGAAAAAACGAAGACAAGTTATTGAAATTTCATAAAGATGATGATACGTGTGGCATATCAGCTCGCAGGCCTTTTTGGTTGCGGCATAAGGTGATATGGGAAAATCGACGTTATCATCTTCAGAAAAGGGCACTTTCTTATTGTTGCCATAGACGCTCGAACTTGAGCCAAAAATGAACTTGTTGATTTTATGTTTTTTGGCTGCTTCGAGCAAAACCATAGTGCCGTTTACATTGACATCGTTATAGAGCATCGGATGGGCGATGGAAGGGCGTACGCCCGCACGAGCTGCAAGGTGTACAATTACTTCTATACCATCGGCGATTGCCTTGTCCATAGCGGCACCGTCACGAATGTCAGCTTCAATAAGCTGGAAGTTTTTATTTCTAAGGCAGCTCTCGATGTTGTTACGTTTGACTTTTGGGTCGTAGAAGTCATCAAAGTTGTCGATACAAACCACGATATGACCATCCGAGAGAAGACGTTCAGATAGATGCGAGCCGATGAAGCCCGCCGCTCCTGTAATCAATATCTTCATATTTCTTTCCTTATTCTGATAGTCTTCATGCGGCGATTATAATAACTATGCCTATAGCCAGAGCGATTATAGATAAAAGGCGGAGAAACAAAATCGACTGTTTCTGGAACCACTCAAGAATTGGCCTGATTTTCTTGGGGCCAAGAATAAAAACCAACACACCGGATATTAGGAGAAGAATGCCGAGGGCGAATATCACCCAGAAGTACTTGCATTCTCGGGCGGCGAGCAGGAAAACCACCGCCAGCACCAGCCTTATTATTCCAACAAGGTATATACGGCTGCCCCATTTGAAGAATTCCATAATGCGCTTTATGAGCAGCGGCTTTAGAAGATAGAGAATTGAAGCCAAAACAAAAACTATCCCTATAATTCTGACGGTAATGACCATAATCTTAGTCCTTTATTTTTTCTGCCAACTGTTTAATAAATCTTTTTAACTCTTTGACCATATCTTCCCGCTTGAGTGCGAATTCAATGTTTGTTTTGACGAAACCTTCCTTGTTACCGATATCACACCTTCTTCCATTGAGCCGTAAACCATACATTGGGCGGTCTTTGACCATCATCCGCATCGCATCGGTGAGCTGGTACTCCTTTGCTCTGCCCGGTTCAAGCCGACTTAGATATTCAAAAATATCAGGTGTCAGTACATACCGACCTGCAATCACAAGGTTCGAGGGCGCCCGGTCGGGGCTCGGCTTTTCAATAAAATCATTCACTCGATAAATTCCATTTTCGATTTGTTCGCCGTCAATCACGCCGTATCGGCTCACCCGGCTGTGTTCCACCTCTTCCAACAGCACCAGCGGTTCTTCGTACTTCTCGAATACTTCCAGCAGCTGGGACGTTGCCGGTTTTTCTGCGTCTATCAATGTGTCACCCAGTAGTACAACGAATGGCTCTTCGTTTACGTGGTGCCGTGCACAGTAAACAGCATCGCCAAGTCCTTTCAACTGCTTCTGCCACACAAAATGGATATCCGCCAAGTCGGAAATTCTCTGAATTTTACGCAGTTCGGCCAGTTTACCCTGTTCAGACAACTGAGCTTCCAGTTGAAAATTTCTGTCAAAGTGTTCCTCTATAGAACGTTTGCCCTTACCGATAACCATCAGAATATCGGTGAGGCCTGACTTCACCGCCTCCTCCACCACGTATTGAATAACAGGAGTATCGACTATGGGCAGCATTTCCTTCGGCTGTGATTTTGTCGCTGGTAGAAAACGCGTTCCAAAACCTGCTGCGGGTATAACGGCCTTGCGAATCATATCGATTCCTTATGTTTTACTGCTTGATATTTTGGGTTTGAACACCTTGATATTTAGCTTGTGAAGCTCTTTCTTTAGCTGATTAAACATTTTTTGGTCCTTATAGGTTCCGACAATCGCACCTCCGGAGCCGGTAAACTTTGCGCTGGCGCCCACCGAGCGAGCTGTTTCAACCATTCTCAAGTTCTCCTCGGTCAATCGATAGATTTTGCGTCTTCGATTGAAATTCGCATCCATCAGAGGCCCGATTTTCTCTATTTGGCCTTTTATAAGAGCGTGTTTGACCTTGTCTGTTAATCCAGCCCAATATTGCATGGCATTGACTACTTCCTGCTCGCCTCTATCGAACCTGGTGCGGATGTTATTGTGAAAGCGTTCGGTCGGTTCGCTCAGGTCATCGCGATATGCGATATATAGAGGCGGAAGCAGTTTTGGGTCAAGCTGTTCGTATTTTCCATATCCATGACGGGTCATAATATCCTTTGAGAAATCCATATACACCAGACCTTCGTAGACCTGAATGACACGGTCCTGCAGTCCCGCTGAAATATGCAGCTCGTCCACCTCCGCCGAGATGACCAGATTCGCCTGTATATACTTTGCGATGCTGACTCCATAAAACGCCATCAGTGCCCGCAGGCACGCTGTGATGATTGCACTCGAGCCGGCCAGACCAACACTATGCGGTATGTTCGAATGGTACCGGATTGTGAAATTCTTGTCGTGCAGTTCAATCTGGTGCTGTTGGCAATAGTCGTGGAATGTTTTGACCGTTGCCTTGAGCAGCCGGACACCACCGTAATAGCCGTGCAGTTTAACGTCCCTGGCCAAACCTTCGATGCTTTTGAACCGGGAGCGGTCTTTCTCACTGGGTAGTATATCCAGCTCCGGCGTCTCGTACAATATCACTTCCGCATGGAAATTATTAAACGCAAAAGATATCGTCTTGCCGAAATACCCGTCTGATGGATTACCTATAAGTCCAACTCGTGGATATGCCCTCGTACAAATAATCATAATCTGAACCTTCAAAAAATCAGCAACTACGCTCAATCAGTGCTGCGATATTTAATTTTTTGTTTACACTTTCTTCAAATATTGAAAATTAGTTATACACTCTTAAGACTTACTCGGCGTGACGGGAGTTCTGCCGATGCTGTAATACTCGATACCCGCCTTTTTGACTATATCAGGGCCGTAAAGATTTCTGCCATCGAAGATGACAGGTTTTTTCAGTCTCGCGGCAATAACTTTGAAATCAGGATTTCTGAATTCCTGCCAATCGGTAAAAATAACCAGAGCGTCGGCGCCGTCGAGGACATCAATACCGTTTGGAGAGGTCTCAATTCGGTTATCCAGCGCTGTCAGGGCCGCATTAGCTGCTTCCGGGTCGTAAGCTCTTATTTTCATACCATAACCGAGCAGTTTTTCTATACAGAAAATAGCCGGTGATTCTCTGACATCATCGGTTTTTGCCTTGAAGGCAAGGCCCCAGACGGCTAAAACTGTTTTGTTCTCTCGGCCAGAAAAATATTCCTTTATGCGATTTGCAAAACGTTCCTGTTGGGCCTTGTTTACCTGCTGTACCGCCTTGGCTATTGTCATTTCCAATTCGTTTTGTGTGCCTGTATGGATTAAAGCTCGAATATCCTTCGGGAAACAACTTCCGCCAAAGCCGATACCGGGAAACAAAAATGACGAACCGATACGCGAGTCGCTGCCGAGGCCCTGTCTTATCTGTTCAATGTCCGCGCCGACCTTCTCGCAAAGAACCGACAGCTCGTTCATAAACGAAATTCTCGTTGCCAGCATAGTATTGGCTGCATATTTGGTCATTTCGGCGGAGATGGGGCTCATGAATAATATTCGGTTGCTTCTGCGCATAAACGGGCTGTACAATTGTTTCATTATTTCGCGAACAGCAGGGTTGGTTGTTCCTATGATTATTCTGTCCGGACTCATAAAATCCTCGACGGCCGAACCTTCCTTCAAAAATTCGGGATTGCTTACATAATCGAACGGCTTATCTGTTTTGGAATTTATAATTTCCGCCACTTTACCATGAGTGCCCACCGGCACGGTGCTTTTTGTTGCGATGATTCGATAATCGCTGAGGTTATCAGCAATCTCGGCGGCCACCGAAAGGACCGCTGATATATCGGCTGAACCATCCGGTAATGATGGTGTCCCGACGGCGAGAAATATAATCAGCGAATTATCAACGCCGTATTTCAAGTCAGTAGTAAAGTTTAATCTGCCGAGTTTTACATTGTGTTTGACAATCTCCGCCAGGCCCGGCTCATAAATGGGAATCGCTCCATCATTAAGATGGGCAATTTTTTCAGCATCTTTATCCACACAGATAACATTGTTACCGGCTTCTGCAAGACACGCTGCCGTTACCAATCCAACGTAACCGACGCCAACTACACATATTTTCATTTTTTATAAGCCCCGGTATTTTTAATATGAGAGATTACCTTTTGGGTCTCAGAGTTTATAACGACTATACAGCTCATCAGTCAATCGCTATTCGTTTTCTAAGATTTCTATCATATCAGTATCAATCTCGACGCTCGCAGCTTGGCCCAGCATATCTATCTGCAAAACCA
>CAZUTR010000116.1:0-1560 GCA_964623545.1 uncultured Pirellulales bacterium
TTAGCTGTTGCCAGCGCATCGGCCGGGTAATTGTAGGCGTTCACCCAGCCGCTTCCATCATGTACAGGCCCCGGCGCACTATCGTCGACGTAAATGGTTTTTCCTGTGGCTGACGAATATAGGCACGCTGCTAAAAACGCCGTCACCCCCAGCAGGATATTTCTTCTCATAAGTATTTTTATCCTCCTTTTTCACGCTTGAACATTAAATATATCCCGATTTTTCTATAACTGATATGCCAAATAAGAAAACTTCCTCCCCTTATTTTATTACTATTTGTATTATTATCTGACACTCCCCCGAACTTCAGAAAATTCCCACTCAGTCTTTATGCGGATTTACCCTTCTCCTCTGCTCGACTCCTCTACTTTCTCCGCCCCTCATCCCCCCACCGCACCGATTCATCAGCATGTCGTTTAGAATATTTGAATTTCGGAAATTTGAATTTGTCCTTCGGCTTTGCTCAGGATGTTGAGCTTGTCGAACCATTTCTTATTTCGTACTTCGAATTTCGAATTTATCCTCCGTCCCTCATTCCTCACCCCTCTTCCATCTTCTATCTCCTGCCCCCTGTATTCTGTCTTCTCACCGCTTACTCCTTATTCCTTCCTTCTCTGTGTCCATACTCCCGATAAAATCTCTAAAAAATCCTTGACAAAGGCAAAGAAATACTCTAATATATTGTTAACATAGAACAAGCTCAATATTCTCAGGAGGAGCTTAATATGCAGTTAAAAAAATCTTCTGTATTGGCAATGAAACCGCCAAGCAGAAAATAAATCGACTTTTTTACCAATTTGAGGAGGTAATGATGAAAACAAAAGTATTTACAATTCTGGCAGTAATAATGTTTTTGAGCATTTTCCCGGCTCAGGCGGCCTTGATAACTATAGAGATTGAGGCCATCGTGGATAGCGTCGACGATAAAGACAATTACCTGGAAGGCCAAATCAGTCCCGGCGATACTATAACTGGATTTTACATTTACGATACAGACACTCCAGATACAAGTCCATATTCCTATATAGGTCATTATCAGCACTATGATGCACCAGCCGGTATATCGCTGTCTGTCGGAGGCTTTGACTTTAGAACTAACCCCGAGAACATCGATTTCCTTGTAGGTATTGTTAACGACGGCACATCGGGGGATGACGGTTATTGGTTGGTAAGCTATAACAATCTTCCTCTTTCCAACGGCACCTTAGTTGATAGCATTGTTTGGCAACTTAATGACCCTACTGGTAGTGCCATTTCAAGTGCTGCCTTACCAACGAGCGCTCCCGTCCTAGAAGATTGGCAATCAATAGTTGGCTTACGCTTGGAAGGCGACAGGGCTTTCCTTGTTATTGCTCATGTGACGTCAGCTATTCCAGAGCCGGTGTCGATATTATTACTTGGTCTGGGTAGCTTGTTTTTAAGAAAAAAATCATAAAAGTAAATTTTGTTGGGGGGTAGGAGATGAAAAGATGCTATCAAGAAAATCACTTCTGATTTTAGTAATATGTTTATTCTGTGTCAGCGATGTCGGTGGGGCCGTTATGTGCGCGAGACTGAAAA
>CAZUTR010000116.1:1570-7595 GCA_964623545.1 uncultured Pirellulales bacterium
TTTCTGCTGGCGAGGACCATACAATTACCCTTGCGGATAACAATACTTTATGGGCATGTGGAAGCAATGAATATTATCAACTCGGCATCGGTAATGTTGGAGACCAATGGTCACTCGTTCGAGTACATGATGGAGATATGAACACTCCTTCAGATTATCTTGAGGACATCAATGGTTTCGATGCCGGCTGGAAACATTCGTTGGCCCTGGACGTCAACTGCTTTGTCTGGGCCTGGGGCAATAACCAACAGGGCCAGCTCGGCGATGGAGGTGAACACTTATATGAGACCACTCCTATTCAGGTTCTTTCCGGTGAGCAGGACCCGGGAAATCCGAACTCCTTTTTAAAATACATTATTGCCATTTCAGCCGGTCGAAGCGGCGAGCACTCTCTTGCCGTTGATGCAAACGGCTTTGTCTATGCATGGGGGAAAAATGTTAGCGGAGAGTGTGGGAATGGGAAAAGTGGAACAGGTGAAAAAGAGTACACACCTGTTTTGGTTTTGGATGATGACCCGGAAACAGAAGATACATATTTAGGTGATATCGCTATTATTATTCAGGTAGATGCAGGTGTAGACCATTCTATAGCTTTGGATAATGAAGGACATGTATGGCACTGGGGCTATGGTTCTGATACAGAGACCTATCCCGAAAAGGTTAAAGATTCCAATGGACAGGAGCTGTCGAAAAGAATTTTAAAACTTAATTTGAGGAGGTAATGATGAAAAAGAATATAACGGGGGTAATCACGCTGGTACTGGTTTTGGGCTTTGCGGGGATGGCGGATGCAGATACTGTTGAGCTTGACTTGTTTGGTTTAGGCTGCCCGACAGAATTCAACTGGTATAATCCATATTGGCAAACAGATTTTGACCTGGGGACTGGTTTTATTGAGATTTCCCATGTATATATCGACTGGTCGGGGCAGATTACAGCCGCGTTAGCCCAAGAACTCGACTCTCAAAGTCTTGAACCCATCGGAGAACCCTTCCCGATTGGCGTCGGATGTTATGCTTCTATGGGGTATCCTCACAGAACTGAGATTTGGGGAGGGCAAGCAACTCACCCTGTCCCAGAGCCATTCGACCTCCTATCCGAAATACCACCTGGAACATCGACTTGGTCTGACCTGCTTGATGGCCAAGGTTCGATTACCATTGGATACACAGAAGTGGTTGGACCTTATCTGAGGTATGTCGAGCATGGCCTCATAGATATAAGTAGCGCAACTTTGATAGTCGAAGGTATAGTCCCCGAGCCTGCTAGTATTTTTCTGTTGGCTGTTGGTGTGTTTGGTCTTCGAGCAAAATATCTATCTCACCAACTTAAAAAATAAATTTCTTATCTGATATTTGAAGAAAAGAACTAAGAGCCAAACAAAGATGAAAATTCAAATGAGAATAACATTTGAGTTCAAAAAGGTAAGTATCGTAATTGTAATATTTCTAATGGGCCAAATTGCTAATGCAGCTCAGCCTGAAGGTTTTGATTTTGCAGTTCCTGCTGATGCCAATTATGCAGAAGGTCAGCTTTTAGTCCGATTCGCACCAAAATCCAAAGGTGTGCAGCGCAGTATAACAGAAAAAAATCAGATAATAAGTTCCTTGGGCGGAGGTACACTGGAGCGCAATTATAAGATTGTTCCCGGTCTGAGCTTAGTTAAATTACCACCAAATGTAAATGTTGCCGAGGCTCTTATAATCTACAACAATACAGAAGGTATCCTTCACGCTCAGCCGGACTATATACTAAAGGCATTATCAACTTTTCCAGATGATCCTTGGGGACCAAATTCTGTTGATGGTGGCGAACAATGGGGTTTGCACAATATCGGTCAGAGCGGTGGGACACCAGGCGCAGATATCGATGCGCCGGACATTTACTTTCCGAATTTCAAAGAGTGGGCTCAGAAATACCATCGGTCCGGCAATCCATTATTCGTTCCTGAGGTTGGCAGAGGCTCTGAGAATCCAGCCAATGCTCTTTACGCCATAGGCCATCACGATGCGATGGGCTTTTCACCTTTTGCAATAGAGTTGTTAGTCAAGCCGGACTGTGAGCTTGCCCAGGCCTATGATGTGCTTTCGCAGTTGTCACCGCTGATTCTGAAGAACCAGGGAAAAGGTAAAATAGAAGGCGTCGTGGTTGATGTTGATAACCAAACTAAAGAAGTGAAACTGGGCGACTGGATGTTCAATGTGAAATTAGATGCAGGTTGGAAAAAGGCGATTCCGCCCGGCATGATGTCCGGATGTATAATTATTTCACTCGAGTCTGACGAGTTTATCATAGCCGGCAAGGGGATGGTAATTACTTTCGACACCAGTTCACCTGGCGACCAAACAGCCGGCATCGGTTCCATTCAGGAGGGAAAGTTCATAAACGGACAATGGAAAACAGACCTTTGGCTCAACGGCGACCAGAGTCATCAGGGCAGACACCTCCGCCTGCCGAACGAACGATACAACATTCAAATAATAAAACTATATCGCTATCGTTGAATCGCCGGACTCCTCATAATATTTAGCCCCTCAATTTATTAAGAGGTTGTTTAGCCCCATCACCTGTGGGTGGGGTCCATCAAAATAGCCGCCACGCCCTGCGTGGCCTCCTCAATTTTGCACTTTGATATGTAATTTTGCATTTTGCGATTTACTTTTTGATCTCCCTCGGCCCCGGCCCTTTTCACTTAAAACCTCAACTTTGCCTCAATATCACCGCTAACTAAATACTAAGCACTCAACACTCAAAACTTTACTACCCTCTGCCCGCTGCAAGATAAACGCTAAAATATACGCTATACACTCACCACTCACAAACTAACCACTCACTATTCACAAATCCCGTGTTTTCCACGTATATAGATTCCCTTGTTAAATACCGAAATATACCATGCCTGACTTTGAGGTTTCTTGGCTTGTCCTCAATTAAGCTTAGGTAGTTGAGGGGAAGAGAAAAAAGAGCGATATAGATATTATCCATCGCTCTTCTAATGGGCTGGGGCGCAAGAGGGTACCCAGCCCATTTTTTTCCCTGCCTAAGTCCCTCTCGCCGCTTTAGCTAAAAACTAAGCACTAAACCCTAAAAACTATCTTTCCCCTTCATCTCATAATAAACCCGCCGGGCGCAGCCCGGCCTCAAACGGCAACATACGACATACGCGATACCCAATACAAAATCGCTCTGCCCGGCCTCAACTGGCGCAATACGATATACGCAATACCCAATACGAAACCGCTTCGCCTTCGCTATATTATTTCCCATCCACTTCAGATGTTGAAAGCTGCTCTCCCCTCCGAGAAAGCATCTTCCGCTAAGGCATTTATTATACCAAATACCCCCCCTTTGTCAATCAAAAACGTCCCCCTTACCTCTTAATCCTTACTCCTTATAACTTAACTACTCACCAATTAAACACTCACCAATTACGTGCAAAAAACTGCTTTTTTTCGTTTTTCGTGGCAGAGAAAGAAGCCGTCACACTTGGTACAAGTTGTGCAGCGAATAGCTGCCCGGCGGCTTAGGGCTAAATTATTGGCGATGCTTGCATCAGACAGAGTTTAGGCCTAAGCTGCCTACCCGGCTCCATCTCAGTAAGAACCGTGTACATTCGTGCCTGTCCCCGCACGTTGTAGGCGGGGATTAATTCGTGTCTAAACTTACTAAATCTCCGTGCTCTCATCAACCTCCGCGTTACAACAATAATGAACTTAAATCTTCTTTGTGCCTCTGTGCCTTTTCTCCTTATTGCCTGTTTTTTTACTCATTTTTACCCAAATCTCTCCTAATTAACGTGCAAAAAACTGCTCATTTTTGCTCAAAAGTCATTCAATTCTGTTCAAAACCATGCAATTTTCGTCAAAATCTGTGCAATCTGTGGTTATTTTTGTCAATTTTTACCCCTTTTTTTGACCCAAAAGCGTAATAGTCCTATAATATCATTGTTTTCACCTACGCTAACAACCCTATTTTCCAAATTTTCCTCCAAAATCCTCATTTCCTACCTATTTCCCTCTTATTTTTTTCACCCAAACTGCCCTTTCCTTTACGCTTCAAAGTTGTCCCCGAATACATCACTTTTCACTTTTCTGTCCCTGCGTTTTGCATTATAATATTACTGTTGGCATAAACAGATGACCCAGGGGCATAACGACTATGCCGGCTTTTTTTATTTCCGACTGATGCCTGGTTAAGTTATTTCGGCTGAAACGGTTATGGCAGAAAACGGGACAGAAAAAACTCCTATAGTAACATCGAAGTCCTTTATGTCTGTAGGCCCCACTCTGCACTACAGCCATGAAAATGTTCAGCGTTACTGGCTGCTCGCCCTCGCTACATTTGTACTTACCTGTCTTTTTTTCTCGAAGATAATAACCGGCGCATTTTGGTCGTTTAGTCTTAATACGGTAACTACTCCGGAACTCTGGCACTTCGGCAGATACGTTACCACCGGCGTGAGCATCTTCGAATATCCCTGGCAGATTCTCGTGCTAGGTCTGCTTATGGGCACTTTAGCAATTGTGCCGGTGTTAATATCCCAGCTCATGAGCTTCACCTACAGCTTGCCCTTCATTCTGTCGGTATTCTTATTGGCCAATCTGCCGGCATTCGCGGGCAGTCTTGTTATAAGCTGTATTGGCGCTGCGTGTCGTCCACTTCGCTTTCGCTCACGATTTATCGCAATAGCGCTTTGCACAGCGCCTCAGCTTATCTACTGGGGTTACTTCGGCCCGATTAAAGCCGCGGATCCGGTGATTTGGGGATTTTCTTTTACGCCCTGGATTTGCGCCTGGCTTACCGGATTAGCAATCGCGGGACTGGTCATCGGCATAGGACATTTCACACGCTACCGTCCCGGTTTTGTATGGATAGCTACAAGCGCCATGCTTCTTATTTCGGCCGGCGTGTTTGAAGTGACAATCGGCTTCGATGAGCTGGACTATCAGCTCTATGTAGCCAAGAACAATCCCGAACAGATAAGCGAATTTCACGACCACAGCATCACAGAAGCACTGGATGAGACAATTACAAATCCCGCAGTGAGAAAATATCTGGCGGGCTTCTTCTACCCTACCGATGCGATACCGCTGCGCGAAGAGCTGAAAAGAGAAATCCAGATTCAACTAAAGCAAGGTCGCTGGCCAAGCTGGTTTATCGTGACGGAAGAATTAAAGCATCAGGCGAAAAGACAAATGCTCTTCGACCAATACGAGATGTTTATCGTACGACGGCCTAAAAGCCACCGGATGCCCATAGCGCTTTATTTCAAAGCGCTGCTGAGCGAATACAGTCCGGACATAAAGATACTGGGACAAAAGGAGATTCTGCATTTTTACAGTGATTATCCACACGAAAGGTCGCGCGGGATATGGTTTCAGTTATACAGCCAATTCGGTAACAGTCCGGAGTCATTGGAGGCGCGTTGGCGAGTTGCCATGCACTGGGCCGGCCAAGCCAAATTCACACTGGCCGATACGCTGCTCGCCGAGGCGCAGACCAGGCTCAGCGAACAAATGAAGCTGCTGGAAAAACAAGAGCCACAGACCGATACAATCTTCAGTCCGTTTCATGCGCCGGCTGAGTCGCTTGTGACGGTTTTTAAGCTTAGAGAACTGCAAAGAAAAATAAATCTTCTGCGGAATTTGATTAGCTTAGAGAACCGAACCAACGAAACAGAACCGGATGAACGCCTCGCGAAATTTATAATGCTGAATCCGCACGCACCAGATTATGCCGATGAGCTTGATAAGCTGCTGAAACAACTGAAAGATACAGACCCGCTGTATGACAATGTGCTTCTGGCAAAGACAAAACTTATTGCCGATGAGCAGCTTCGGGCGGAAAAATTAAGTGAGCTTCACGAAAAGTTCATAGATACCGACGGCGGAATGCAGGCGTTATACGAGCTGGCCCTTTCGAAGATTAGTTTCTGGCGTCAGCAGAGCGAGGCAAATCCAGAGCAGAAGAAAAAGTACCTGACTGAGACGAGAGAAACGCTGATGAGCTTTTTGAATTTGTATCC
>CAZUTR010000117.1:0-7542 GCA_964623545.1 uncultured Pirellulales bacterium
GGCGAGCAAATCGCGCTAAATGAAATTTGGGACATTCGCGTTTACTGTGTTGGCGGGCCTGAGAAGGGTTATTGGCTGTGGGATTTTGTATCAACTCAGAAATGCGGAACAGACAACACACTGCTGCAACTAAAATATCGTTACGGCGGACTGGGTTATAGAGCCACTTTGGACTGGAATGAAAATAACAGTGACTATCTTACAAGCGAGGGTAAAAGCCGAAAAGACGGCCATGCAACGCGAGCCCGCTGGTGCGATATGTTCGGTACTACCGCGAACGGCTGGGCTGGATTAACAATCATGAGCCATCCGGGGAACTTCCGTCACCCGGAACCCATGCGTATCTGGCCCGAAGGACCGATTTTCTTCGGCTACGCGCCTTCACAACTGGGAGATTGGGAAATGGAGCCGGGAAAAGATTATGTATTTAGATACCGCTTTTACGTACACGAAGGCAAGAGAGATGTTGCCGAGATTGAGCGTTTCTGGTATGATTTCGCGGAGCCACCAGTTGTAAAACTCGAAATATCCAAAAAAGCAAAAAAAGACGATGGAACAAAGCACAAATAGAAAAACACAATCAATATCCCGAAGGGACTTCTTGAAACGCTCGGCATTTGGTACAGCCGCCGCCTACATTTCACTGCCTACGATAATCAGCAGCCGAGTCTTTGCCGCTAATGCACCGAGCAAGCGGATTACTATCGGCTGTATCGGCTTGGGCATAAAGGGTATAGAAAACTTAAGAGCCTTCATGGTTGAATCCGACACTCAGGTCGTGGCAATCTGTGACGTCGATGCGAAGCATCTTGAACAGGCCCGAATGGAAGCAGCTTTGGACAACAAGTCGGCATATATAGATTTTCGAGAACTTCTGGCAAGAGACGATATAGACGCAGTTGTTATCTGCACACCCGACCATTGGCATGTACCCATAGCCGTTGCAGCAGCAAAGGCTGGTAAGGATATGTACTGTGAAAAACCCCTGACATTAACCATATCGCAGGGCCGTACGCTCTGCAATACAGTAAAACGCTATAACAGAATACTTCAGACCGGCTCGCAGCAACGCTCAGATGCAAGATTTCGCTTCGCCTGTGAACTTGTCCGCAACGGCAGAATCGGCAAATTAGAAAAAATAGAAATCAATATCCCCGGCAATAATCGCCAATGCCCACCCACGTGGCAGGCTGAACCTGTTCCGGAAGGTTTCGATTACGATTTTTGGCTTGGCCCGGCACCGTGGGCTCCGTATACAGAACAAAGATGCCACTATCAATATAAATTCATTTTCGATTACTCCGGCGGCCAAATTACAAACTGGGGGGCGCATTATCTTGATATAGCACAGTGGGGAAACGGCAGCGACTGTACAGGGCCGGTTGAAATATCAGGTCGGGGTATCTTCCCGGAAAACGGTTTGTTCAATACGGCACTTAATTACGATATCGAATATACATATGCAAATGGTGTAAAGCTGACCTGTAAAACTGGTGGCCAGGGTGCTAAATTCATAGGCAGCGAAGGGTGGGTTTTTGTTAACCGGAAAAGAATCGAAGCTCAGCCAAAATCGATTATTACCTCACACATCGGTCCTGACGAGATTCACCTTTATCGCAGTAATAATCATTTTCGGAATTTTCTTGATTGCGTAAGACTTCGCAAAGACCCTGTCGCTTCTGTGGAAATCGGTCACCGCTCAGTAAGTCTTAGTCATCTGGGTAACATCGCGATTTTACTCGGCCAAAAATTACACTGGAACCCGGAAACCGAATCTTTTGTTAACAACACAACCGCCAATAGATTCCTGTCGCGACCAATGCGAGCACCATGGCGACTGTAATATTTTTTTTAGCGAGAAAAAATGAGCAAGTATGTCAAATTCGCTTTTATCCTTTGGGTAGTTTTCAACTGTGTTATTTTGCCTTTTAAGAAATGCAATGCCGACAACAAACAAATGCCAAAGCCGGAAGAGATAGCCAAAATAACAGCTGCCTTACCATCAGCACCAAGCGTGAAGCCGGCCAAGCCGCGAAAAGTTCTGGTCAATTCCATCTCCTACGGATATTACCACACTTCTATACCGTACGGCCAAAAGGCATTCGAAATTATGGCTGAGAAAACCGGCGCATTCGAGGCAACTGTAACCGATGATATCTCGATGTTCGAGCCGGAAAAGCTCAAAGAATTCGATGCTGTGATTTTCAACAACACAAACAGGGAGATATTCCTGCAGGAAGATTACAAAAAGCTTCCGCCGGAAGAATACAAAAAAGTCGCGGGACGTGACCAGAGACTTAAAAAAAGCCTTGCTGATTTTATATCGTCCGGCAAGGGGCTGGTGGTAATACACGCCGGCTCGAACTGTCTTCTCGAATGGCCTGAATTCGGAGATATCCTCGGCGCCCGCTTCGACAATCACCCATGGGAATCCGGTTCAACAGTAGCTCTAAAAGTCGAAGAACCGGAGCATCCGGTTGCCGCGGCATTCAAACAGCAGCCGATTTTTAAAATAACCGACGAGATTTATCAGCACAAAGAACCGTACTCAAGAGAAAACCTGCGAGTTCTGCTCAGCATTGATGTCGGCAAGACATACGTAAAACTCGACCATGTTTCGTGGGTCCATCGAAAAGACAATGACTTTGCCATAAGCTGGGTCAAGAGCTACGGCAAAGGGCGGGTTTTTTATTGCGCTCTCGGCCATGAACATGAGATTTTCTGGAATCCCGTCATACTGCAACATTATCTTGACGGGATACAATTTGCCATCGGCGATTTGAAAGCTGATACAACACCAAGTGCAAAACTAAAAAAAGATAACAACCAGTAATAATAAATAAAATCCAGGAAGGGCATTAGCTGTGACAAAAAAAACAATTCGCGCCGGACTGATAGGAGCAGGCTTCTCCGCAAGCTTTCACTATGTAGCCATCAAGAAAGTATATGGTACAAACGTGGAGGTTGTTGGCGTCTATTGTCGTACAAAATCCACACGAGAAGAGTTCGCGAAAAAACGAGGTATCCAGGCATTCGACAGTCTCGATGCCATTCTCGAAAAGGTCGATGTGGTCCACGTTTGTGCACCTGCGGTCTTTCACGAACCAATAGCCATCGCAGCTCTCGAGCGGGACAAGTTTGCAATCGTAGAAAAACCCCTGACCGGCTACTTCGGGGACGGCAGCGACGACTTCAACGGCGATACCTTTCCAAAAACCGATGCTCTCAACTATGCACTTGCGAGTATTCAACGAACGCTCGATGCTGAGAAGAAAAGCAAAGGGAAAATACTGTACGCTGAAAACTGGGTCTATGCACCTTCGATTCAAAAAGAGCGGGAAATCATCGAAAAGACAGGGGCACAAATTCTCTGGATGCACGGTGAAGAGGCGCACTCGGGCTCACATGCAAAGTACTATGCATTCTGGAAATTTTCCGGCGGCGGTGTAATGTTAGGCAAGGGTTGTCACCCCCTCACCGCAGCTTTATATCTTAAGCAGGTCGAGGGCAACAGCAGAAATGGTAAAGCAATACGACCGAAAACCGTTACCGCCCGCACACACGCGATTACTCGTCTGCAGAGCTTCAGAGATGAGGGGCATATCCGCGCGGATTATCATGATATCGATGACTTTTCCGTGATGCATATTGTTTTCGAAGACGGCACAATCGCGGATATATTTGCATCCGACATTCTTCTTGGCGGCATTCACAACTGGATTGAGGTCGCTGCAAATAACCACCGTACTATTTGCAATATCAATCCGAATACGGCTATGCAGACATACAATCCGGTCGAAGAAAATTTCAAGGATATTTATGTTGTAGAAAAAATCGGTACCAAGCAGGGCTGGTCAACACCATCACCGGATGAGGACTGGTTCACGGGTTATCCCCAGGAAATAGAGGCATTTTACAGAACTATAGCTTACGATGAGCCGCTACAGTCAAACAGCTCGCTCGCGGCCAATTGTATATCCACGATATACAGCGCATATGTCTCAGCAGAAAAGAAAGGCGCTGAAGTTACTATTAAAACCTTTTAAGAAAAAACACATTTATACGTAAAAGGAAATTTTTGGATAAATAAAAAAATGACCGCTAATAAAAATACTAAATCGGATACACCGGGTATTCAGAGCGCCGAGAAGGAACGGCAGTTGATAGTCAATGCCAGAGGGAAAGGTCCTTTCGCGACTTTTCGAACATTCGTTCGGCTTTCCGGGCCCGGCTGGCTTCAAAGCGCAATCACTATGGGCGGCGGTTCCCTGTCATCCAGCTTATACCTCGGCGTGTTGGCAGGTTTTAGTATTTTGTGGATTCAGCCGCTGGCAATGATTCTCGGTATAGTTATGCTGAGCGCAATCGGCTATGTCACCCTATCCACCGGCGAGCGTCCCCTTCGTGCAATTAACAAGCACGTCAATCCTGTTCTCGGATGGGGCTGGCTGCTGTCGGCTATGACGGCCAATCTCGTGTGGTCTATGCCACAGTATGCACTCGGTACGGCTGCAGTACAACAGAACCTGCTGCCAAATATTCTCGGTACGGATGTTATGCCCGACCCGTGGGGCAAACTAATCATACTGGGTTCTATTCTTGTGATTACGATTACGGTTGTTATGCTGTACGGCATAGCGGGCTGGGGGGTCAAGGTTTTCGAGATTATCGTTAAAATTATGGTTGCGATAATAGTGCTGTGTTTCTTCGGCGTTGTTATCAAATTGAGTGCGACGGGTGTCCTAGAATGGGGACGGATTTTAAAAGGACTTATACCCGACCCCAAGCTGCTGTATATGCCGGCCAAAACACTTATGCCTTATATTAACGCGATTGATTCTGTGTATCAGAAGTTCTGGACCGACATTATTGTATCTCAGCAGCGTCAGGTTATGATTAGCGCCGCCTCGGCCTCGGTTGGAATTAATATGACTTTTCTTCTGCCTTATTCAATGCTGCGCAAGGGCTGGGACAGGGAATTCAGGGGTCTGGCCATATTTGATTTATCAACCGGCTTGTTCATACCGTTTATCTTAGCGACCGGCTGTGTAGTAATCGCAGCATCATCACAGTTCCACGCTACGCCGGCAAAAGGTTTTCTCGGCGAAGTGGATGCTCAAGGGCAAAAAATCGAACCGCCTGAGAACCTGGCCAGGCAGTACAAAGACCTGGTGGTAAGGCGTTTGAAACTTGAAATCGGCCCGGTAGCTTTTGAAAATCTTCCGCGGTCAGAAGTAACCAACAGGATAAACGGGCTGCCACGCGTCGAAAGGCAGATGGCTGCAATGCTCGTAAAACGAGACGCCTTTAACCTGGCCGATTCTCTTGCACCACTTACGGGCAAAGGCATTTCACAGTACATATTCGGCATAGGCATCTTCGGGATGGCACTTGGCGCGATAACTATGTTAATGTTAATAAACGGGCTTTGTCTGTGTGAGATGCTAAATCTGCCTATGAAGGGCTGGCCACAACGTTTGGGCAGCTTAATGGTCGCGGTGGGCGCAATCATGCCCTTTATCTGGAAGGGGGCATTTCTTTGGCTGGCGATTCCAACTTCTGTTTTCAATATGACATTGCTGCCAATTGCGTATTTTACATTTTTTCTGCTTATGAACCAGAAAAGTCTGCTGGGTGACAAGCTGCCTCACGGCGGCAAACGAGCCGTATGGAATGTGCTCATGGCTGTAGCATTCTTAGCAGCAGCGTTTATCAGTACATGGACGATCTGGAACAAGCTCAGGTGGGACGGCATTGCGATAATTGCAGGGTTTATTGCGCTAGCTTTGATTGTTCAGGTTATTCGCAAGAAAGGAAAAATCAATGACTGACGAACAATGGACAATATTGACGAGCGTAATAAACGGCGAGGTCATTGAGCAGCTGCCGGTCAGCGTTATTATCAACAATCCCCCACAGACAAGAATATGATTAATCCGAGCCATCGATTTGCAAAAGTATTTGTAAAAAGCCTGCGCCTTTCAGCTTCGATTATGCTACGTTTGTGCCTCGGCAAACATCATAAGTTTTTATTTGACAAGTATAAACCACTTAGAAAAAATTAATTGTATATACCATTTAGGATTTCGAATCCGAAGCTCATTGAAACGGTGGATTGATAGAAGATTAGGAGGTTTTTTCGGAATTTATGTCTAATTCTATTGTTTTTTCCTGCGTCATTTTTGCGTCAGTTACCAGTGTCGAACCACTTGTAACTTTTACTAAGATTCACTTGTTATTTACTTATAATCCTTATTGTAGCCAAAAGATACGCTTGTAACTTACTGTCATTACAGGGCTTATAACGCTAATAGAATAGTGCTGTCGATCTGAAGAGAAAGGGAAGAAATGACAAGAAATTTTGCGATACTGATTCTAATCACACTTTGTGCATCAAATGCGGCTGCTTCGCGGGGCATCTTCAAAAAATTGTCCTCCAAGACGGAGCTTCCTCGTGCAGAAATAAAATCTGGAAAGGAACTCCCCAAGTTTTCGCACACTCAATCAACGACTGGATTTATCAAAGGCCACAGTTGGGGCTGGACAGGCCGGCGGGGAGAGTATCTCGGAGACGCTCCGGCCGAGTCGATGAAGAAGCTGGCCGATACCGGTGCTAACTGGGTATGTATTGCTTTTGCCGGTGAGATGGATAAGCTAAACGAGCCGCAGATTTTCTGGGCTGATAGTGACCCGTGTATGGTTACCGATGATGAGATTCGCCGGGCAATTGACCTAGCTCGTCAAAACAATCTTAAGATAATATTAAAGCCAACCGTCAATGTTCGCGATGGTGCTTGGCGGGGAGATATTAAGTTCGAAACAGCAGAGGGCAAAGTCGACAAGCAAGCCTGGGACAAATGGTGGGAAGATTTCGAGCAATTTCTATTGCATTACGCGCGAATCGCTGAAGATACGGGTTGTGAAATGGTTTGTCTCGGCTGTGAGATGAGCTCAACCGAGCGGTTCATAAGCCGCTGGCGCAGCTTGATTTCAGAAACACGAAAAGTGTACAGTGGTGCCTTGACCTATAACGTGAATCATGGGGATGAAAAAAAAGTAATGTGGTGGGACGCATTGGATATCATAAGCATAAGCGCGTACTATCCGATAGGCAGCCAAAATCTAAGGATGGCAATGAGGGACATGAGCAAGGTTCCCCCTTCAGAGAGTTCCGTAGAAGCTCTTAAGCGGCGTCTGCAGCCGATAAAAAGAATGCTCAGCAATATGAGTAAGACATTCGACCGTCCAATATTTTTTATCGAACTGGGAGTCTGTAGTGCAAGGGGTTGTAGTGCTGCTCCCTGGACTCATCCTGGTCATAATTTACCTTACGATGCTGATGAACAGAAAAGATTTTACCAGGCAATGATGGAGACCTTCTGGGATGAGCCGTGGTTTATTGGTTTTGCCTGGTGGGATTGGCCGTCCAACTTGTATAGCTTGGAAGAAGCGAAAACCGATACTGGCTTTTGCATATATGGTAAGCTGGCCGAGCAAGTAGTGCGGCAGTGGTATGCAAAACCACGCCAGTAAGAATTGTTG
>CAZUTR010000118.1:0-3026 GCA_964623545.1 uncultured Pirellulales bacterium
AAATAAGTGATGAACGACTTATGCTTTATCCTGGTGGTATCGAATCAAAGTATCAGTTATATCTATATAGTTGCATGGGCAGAATAAAAGCGATTGCTTTGTTCGATATGAATGAGCTACTGGATGCTGTGCCTTATGATGGTATAGTTGAATTGGATGTTGTTGGTCAGTTAGATTCAGGTCAGTATTTTTATGGCAGCCGTTGTGTGTGGATAATCAGTAGTTACTATAGAAGATGGTGAGATGACTATCTGAACTATGTTGAATAGAACCAAAGGGCTGAGAGGCTAATTTCTCTTGGCGTTTTGTTGTGTTAAAATCTGTCTTTTTCATAACCATAAATATATCGGCCTTAAAAGTTGCTAACTTGCGGTGTTTTGCTTGACTTGCAGCAGGGAAAAAGGTATAATCATATCGGTTTTGGAGGGAGCCAAAGCAGTAACGGGATGCGAGGGTTCAAACTTACTATATTTCTTATAGCTGTTCTGACATTAACAATCAATGGCGAATTAAAGTCAATTGATGTTTTATCTTATGGCTGTCCTTCTCAGCATCACAGCAGCTAAGGCGAGGAGTAAGATTGTTGCCGGTTCGGGGATGCGGTAGTCGGCTACAATCGGCAGATGGTCGCTTGCATATTCCAAAGCAGTTAAGACTTCCGGCAAAGCCCCGCAGCCAGTACCGATTGAATCGTTCAAGATGTGCGTTCCATTATTTCCGAATACGTGATAAGAATCGGAGACATACTCAAATCCCTCACCATCGAGAAACTCACCTGATACGAACTGGATGTCAAAGCGGTCATCCATTGGGCCACGAGGGTTTTGCGAATGGAGCGATTTGAATGTTTCATTATCCCGCCACTCGCCGGGACTGTCGGCGATGTCAAAGGCCTGGCCGTTGCCGACGGCCAACATGTTCATCCAGGCGCCTTCGGCACTACCCAGCATATTAAAGTCACCTGCAAAGATGATATTTTTGCCTTCACCAAGTGCATCGGCATTACTGCGGAGATTAGCGGCCTCTATGGCCCGCTGTGTCTTGGCGGATGTAGATGAGCCGGACTTTAAGTGTATCGCATACACATAAAATTCCGAAGCGGTGCCTGTATAACCGACAGGGAGAAAAAGAGCACGCAGAATCGGATGAGTTCCAATGTCGGTAATGTCGATTGAGTCGATAAGCGTTAACGTGTTCGAGTTATAGACGATACCTGTTTGGTCTCCGCCTACACGGGAAGATGTAAGAACATCATAAGTGTTAGCACCATAAAGGTCATTTAGTATGTTAACCAGACGAGCTGATGAACCCGGGTCCGTTTCCGACACAGCAAGAATATCTAATTGCCTGGCGAGGCCGTTAACCGATTCGTTTCCGATTGCCGAGAAAATTGTGCTGAACCAGGCGTCTTCTGTTGGGTCGTCAGGATTATTGTATGTGTTGTATGCCGCAACACGAATGGTCGTCATTGCTGCTTCCAAATTGCCTAAGAAGACAAAACACAGCAGATAGATACAAAAACCAATTCGTCTCTTCATTTTCTTTTCACCATCACCTCAACTAAGACGAGCGATAAAATCACATAACATCCTCAACTTTTTTAGGTGCTTAGGCTCCCTCCAAAGGCGGTATGATTATACTCTTTTTTGGTCTGCGAGTCAAGTAATTATCGGGCAGAAGTTTCCTTTTGAGCTAATAACAGAAAATGTTATTAGTATTTTGGTGGGACAGGGAGGCAGTATTAACCTATTCTACAGTTATGATGAGAAAATTCTCTGCGATACCAGGATTCGCAAAATCAAGTATGTTTATAACACGTGCGGTTTTTCCGGCCTGCAGCAATTTTGCCTGTAAGCATTCGGAATAGCCGTTGACGATGAGCTGATTCAGGGTCGCTGTCGCATCAAAGTTTGAAAAATCGGCATCCTGAATCTGCAAGTACGGATGACCGAACTGGTATGCCGACGGTGTGTCGTTATGATTAATCGCAAGGTATATAGAAGCATCGTTGTTTATGACGGCATTGGCTGTATCAACAACCTCCTTGAACCAACCGTTTGTTGGACTTGTTGGAAAAGGATATGGCGGCTCCATTGTTGTCTGGTCAGGGTACCTGTTTGCCGCATAGTAGGGTTGGTCGGAATCTTCGTCCGTGATAAGTATAATTGCTTTTTGTGCATTTTCCCTGAATACCAGGGGACCGCTTCCTCCAACATTTGTTCGTATTAGAGTATTATTGACGGCGCTGTTTAATACGATTCTTACAGCTTCAAAGGAGGCCTCGGGATTGGGGGTATGGTCTTGCTGGAAGCCAGTGACGGCTCCGGTTACACTGATTGTGTTAAAAGCGGTAATTACATTATTGCCGTTAGATGTCCAGTCCAGCACTAATTCGTGAGCTCCTCCGAAAAGAACGATGGAGTAACGAGCGTCCACGCCCTGAGACTGCACTTCGTCAATAAGTGCATTTAAACCGTTCTTTACAGCTGCAATCTCTGCGGCCATAGAACCGCCCGCGTCAATTATAAAAACATAGTCTGTCATTGGGACGTGGGTACATTCTCCGCTTTGGCAAGTATAGCCGCTGGCGCAGATATTTCCGCAATATCCGCAATTGTTGCTATCGCTCATCAGGTTAAAATCTTCATCAATACTGCCGTCACAGTCATTATCCAGGCCGTCACAAAGTTCGTTCGCATCCGGATAAATATTCGGGTCATCGTCATTGCAATCAGCGGACACATCGTAACCGTCACCATCGATATCCATAGGGATACAGTTCGGGTCGTTGGGGTCAAGATTACAATCCAAGAGCCACACGGCAGCGAACTGTGCGAAATCATAGAAATCTATCCGGCAGTCAGCGTTAATGTCGAAGTAAAGTTCGTAGTGGCATTGGTCTGAAATACACGGTTGGCAAAACAGGAATGTGAGAGTAAATATGAGTACAGTGTTCTTGCGCACGGTTTTCTCCTTTGATCAGTCTTCATTTGTTAGAGGTATTAATATCATTCAATTTGTCGGCA
>CAZUTR010000118.1:3036-7523 GCA_964623545.1 uncultured Pirellulales bacterium
AGTATAATTATACTCTTTTTACTGCCGGTAATCAAGGAAAAACAGGGCTGAATATTGCTTCTTGAACTAAAATACCATAGGATTACAGATAAGGAATTACTGCGCTATGGTTAAAGAAAACGAATATATCGAAGATTTACATCACAGATTTGGTGTTGGCGATGAAGATAAAACGTTGTTTGAGAGAATTATCACAACGCCGACGGAGAGGCGAAGTGATATTTTAGATGAAGTAAATACGCTTATAGAAAGAG
This sequence comes from uncultured Pirellulales bacterium, assembly GCA_964623545.1. Lineage (GTDB taxonomy): Bacteria > Planctomycetota > Phycisphaerae > Sedimentisphaerales > Anaerobacaceae > CAZUTR01. Next base: position 3,291 of record CAZUTR010000118.1, read on the forward strand.
TCAATTTAAGCTATGGGCTGTTGGCATTGTATCGTCAGCAGGTCAACAGCGGTTTTGTATTGGCTGACCCGCTTGTAGTAAAGGAGGAAAAGAGGTTTTTCGATGCGGATACGGGTATTGAATTCTTATTGCAGTGGAACCCGGACAGGGAATTGCGAAAGAACCATGCTCTTCTAATAGAACGCGGTGTTATCGCTGAACAGAAAGGCATCGACGAGAGCAAACTGGTTAATCGAGATGGCGGCGGCAAGCCATGCTATCTTTGCAAACAGAATATAGATGAACAGAATCCCGGGGAGATACTTTTGGAGATTGGGCTTGCCGGTGAGGCGTTTTATATCGGAGCGAACTTCGCATATATAACCAATGAGCACTTTACGGTAATGAACGCTGAACATCGGGCTCAAGAGTATCGGGAGCAGATTCCAAAGTTTTTAAATGACTTTGTGGATAAGACAGACGGATATTTCAGGGCGATATTCAACGGCCTGGCGGGGGCTTCTATTAAAGAGCATGAGCATCTGCAGGTAACCACCGAGCAGTTTCCGATTGAGCAGATAAGAATCGAAGATGAAGATGTGGTGTATAAAGGCAAAGTTACAAGGGTGTCTCGTCCGAATTATTATGTCCCTGTCTGGGTGGTTGAAGGGCGGGACAAAGCGGAAGTGGAGGTTGCGGTCGACAGGATTATAAGCAGATGGTATGGTCTGGATGGAGGGGGCAGGCAGACAGAAAATATTATTGCTGTCAAGGCGGGGCGGATATATCGAACATTTGTAATATTAAGGGATAAAAATAAATTAGCGGTCGAGGATGCGGGTAAAAAAGGCGCGATGGCCAGCTTCGAGACGGGAGGGAATATCGTTTTGTCTGTCGAGCCGACAGATAAAGAAGGGGTAAATGAAAGAGAGACGTTTGATAAGGCAACTCTTGAAACGGTTAAACAAATGCTCGAAGAGATTTCTCCCGACGAGCGTTTGTGCCGAGCATTAGCTGAAGTAGTGAGCTTTGAAGATATTTTGGCTTAGTACTTTGGGGCTTATCCGTTTTTAGTTAACCGGCTCAGAGATTTTAGTTTCTCTCACCTACCTGGACAAGCGCGGAACTGACATTGTTATCTTCGTCGGACTCAAGTACCGTACCATCCGGATTGTCCTGGTCGTTTGGGTCTGCAATAACATATATTGGAATGTCGACCAATTCACCAAAGTCTATACCGGAAATATCCCAGATGAATCGCAAATCATAGAAGGAGACCGGCTCCAGAGAGGCAATTGTATCTGATTTTATCTGGTTATCGCGGTCCGGCTGGCCACGTTGTCCCGAATGTTCGTGACAAATTAGGACGTCTATATTTTCGGCGCTAACACCGCCGATGTTTGCTATTCGGGCAGTTATACCTAATTTGTCTGGGTCGATTCGTTTTGCAGTTGTTTGTGTTACTGTCAGGTCGGCAGCTCCCACTGAGGAGGAAGATGAGTTGTCATTTGCGTCCTCATCTTTATCCGGGTCTGAAGTTCCGAGACCTGCATCTACAACGACGTATATCTGGTGGGACCAAATCGCTATTGGTGGTACGGTCCACTCGGCCGTTGCGACGACACTATCGCCTGATGGTATCGGGCCTGGAATAATCGTATCGGCTATCTTCCACTGGGGGTCAATTTCTTTGAAGTAAAAAGCTACGGGGATATTCTCTTCGGCGAAATCACCCACGTTATGAATCAAAGCGCTAATATCTACGATGCTTTTGGGTGGAGGATTAGGGCCGCCACTTTGCCAGAGCCAATCTTCACACAATAGTCCTAAATCAACCTCATTGACCTCCTTGTTTCTGTCGAAGTCACAGCCGTTACACCAGAAATTATAGCTGTTACAGTCATCATTAAGCCATTGGTTTGCAAAGCCGGAGAAATCTACGAAATCGACTTTCCAGCTGTGCGTGACATCTGCTTGACTCAGAGCGATGGTAATGTCGTCCGGAGTTATCTTCATATTGTGTTGAAGCCCATGTCGTAAGACATATAAGTCCACCCGATTCGAATCCGGATACTCATGATATTTCAGTTTGCACCAGTTTGGGTCGGTGGTGTCCGGAGGTATGGTGCAATCGGGTATGGTGTAATCTGGAATCTGTTTTGTAATTATCTCTACTTTGTTATAAGCAAGCGTCAGTTGTTGGTTTTGGCCGGTACCGGCGAAGGTTGCAGCGAGTGAATGTTCCAAGTCCCTGTCGAAGGTCAGCTTGAACGGCAGACCCCAGATACCGAAGTCCGAATGATAATTTGCTGTGAAGATATCAATGCCATTAGAATCACTTGATTTTTCTGTCCAGACGATTGAGATTCGGCCGTCACCGGCTTTTGCAAGTCGAAAGTCCATCGCCCCGGACAAATGCATTATGGCGGTCGGTGATATGGTGTCTACAGGAGTACTTGTCAGGTCACCACTGGAATCATCTATATGGCCGCTGAGGATACGTGTATCGACAATGTTGATGTCTGGATTGGCGTCAGTGCTCCATACAAGCAAGATGTCATCATTATCATCATATACTACCTGTGGATTGGTAGCGGGAATACTGACTCCGGATACAATATTAGTCTGCAGTGTCGCAGATACTGTTGTTGGGCTACCAGTAGTACAATTGTTAATGATTATTGCGTGAAGCTCGCGGTCCGGGTCTGTATTTGTAGCGGCAAGATTTGCGTCATTATCGAGCTCGTATACGTACACGGCCTGGTCTTCATTGGCGTTATATGCCAGAGTGGTTTTGACAATCATGCCTAAGTCGGTAGCAAGTGTCCCCTCACCATTCCAATTTTCTCCATCGAATACTCTGTATATAATTTTATTTTCGTTATTCGTACCATTTCCGAGGATGTCGTTGATATCCGTTCCCTCGTTGCGAATCCACACGGCTATGGCTTTGTCATCATCGGCGGCGATTTGCGGACTGCGGTCCAGATAGTTGTTATTGGTTGACCATTTTTGAGTCCAGGAATCGCCATTATAATGGGCTGTTGAAATTTCCATAGCTTGTGCCATATCAGTTAGGGTTGCATTGTTTGGAAAATCGTCTCGATTGGTATCTTCCCATACACAAATTGCAGTACCGTCAGAAAGTGTAACAATATGTGGAGAGAAATCGGCGGTGCTGTCGTTATCAACCGGTTCATTGGGAGACCAGATACCCGTGCTGCTATCATATTTACTAAATACAATCTTGGTGCGGTTGACACTATTGGGGTCGATGGGGTCGCGATTAGGGTCGTCATATACCCATGCCAAGAACAGGTCATTTCCATGTGCAGCTATGGTTGGTTGGGATTGAGGAAAGACATTGTAATGCAGAAGCTCCTCCTCCGGACCGAGTATTTTTCCTTTTAGGTATATAAGTTTTTGTGCTTCGGTGAGGTCGGGAAACCATTTTGCATAGTCATCCCGCTGAATCCAACCTCCGTTATCTCGTTTGAGCAGGTAATCCCGGTCAATAGGCCCGAATTCATTTTGATTAAGGCTGCTAAAGTCTGCCATCATCTCACATGACGGTACGTAGTCGAGTTTCCATGTAAGATGCCAGCCGGTTTTCTCATATTCGAATATAAAGACGTAAACTCTCATTCCACCATAGAGTACTATATAGAAATCATCTATACATAAATTATTGAAACCACCATCATGCTTGATGTGCATTTCAGCCCCGCCGCCGAGGAAGCCTTCGGCGGCCAGGTGGTCGGCGATACCCACACCCAACATCAGCTCCGCCAGGACGTCAAATTTAAACGGACTTGCTGTCCACTTTGGCCAGTGAAGCTGGATAATGGAGTTGGGGTCCCAGCCCCAATTTGTCAGAGTAAAATCAAGGTCTCTGATTGCGAGTATCAGACCTGTACGCCAATAGACAGGAATCGGCACCGGGCCGACCATAACAATTTTATAATGTGGGTCGCCGGTGTATGAGCCCTCAACGTCAATTCCGATTATTCCCCACTGCTGCCATCCGCCCTCGGTGTCAGGTTCCCACGGGTCCCATCCTGGAGACAAATTGGGGTTGTAGTCCCAGCCAAGCTCAATTGAAGCAGATGGAGCTATTTCGACGCTGTCTATTTCCATAGGTGCGAAATTATGGTCTTTCAGAAAAGTAGCTGATGCAGTTCCATCACCTGTAATCTTTGCAGTAGCATAGGCCCTTGCCATAAGTACATATTTGTTACCACCGAAGCCGGGGAT
>CAZUTR010000119.1:0-7514 GCA_964623545.1 uncultured Pirellulales bacterium
AAGTTACCCACGTCAAATACATTGGCAGCACACCGCTGTGCAGCCATCGCAGATAACCGATCAGCAGCAAACCGAATTTACCGCCTTGGTCGTATGGGTCGAAGTATCCTTTTTCCTGGCCCGAGTAAAGCTGCTTTAAGCCGCCCATCGAAGAAACCGTTTTATAAAAATGCGTTCCGGGAATTATCATCTGCTCATTGTTCTGTAGCTCACCGCAGTACCATGTTGGCACGGTTCTTGCCTTTTTTGATATCGAGCCGACAAGTAAAATTAACAGACCCAGACCGATTCCAATTATTATCAGAACTGTAGCAAGCGCCGGCTCCCAAGCGCCGAAAATTGCTGTGCCGGCCTCTATATCTAAAGCAGGATAGATGAAAAGCTTCAAAGGCACATGGTAGAAGACGCCGAACAGTACACAAAGCACAGCAAGTATTATCATTGGCAGGGTTTGCAGGATGGAAACTTCCTTTACATCTTTCAGATGACCCGGCAGCCGAGCCAGGAAGACGGAATGTATGAGTTTGACAAATGAAGCCAAAGTTAGTGCACTTCCGAACATAGCAGCCGCGAGCCAGATGGACCACAGACCTGCTGCCGAACCGCTTTGTTCGCCGCCCATTTGAATTATGCCTTGGTATATCATCCACTTTGAGACAAAACCATTGAGGGGTGGGATGCCGGAAATACTTAAAGCTGCGATCATGCAGGTTGCGAAGGTAATTGACATTTTTTTACCCAGCCCGCCAAGTTCATCGAGTTCTGCCGTGCCGGTTGCCTGTTCGACTGCGCCGCCGCAGAGGAATAAGCAGCATTTATAGATTGCGTTGTTGAGCATGTGAAACACTCCGCCAGCAATGCCTACAGGCGTGGCTGTTGCTATACCTAGAATCATATAGCCAACCTGGCTTACAGCATGGTAAGAGAGAAGTTTCTTTAAGTTGTGTTGGACCATGGCAATCATAACAGCGATGATTATTGTAGCTGCACCGATAATTGTCAGGACTAACCTTAGAGCCCCCGAATTGATTTCAAACAGTCCGCGGACGATTAGCAGCAGCAGGTAGATGCCGAGTAGTTTGTCTATAGCGGCGGGCAGAAGTGCCATTACAGAAACAGGGGCGTATTCACCGCTTGTGGGTACCCATGTATGCAGCGGCATTGCGCCAGCTTTGGTAATCGCTGCCGTAAGAAGCAGCAAAAAGGCGATTACAGACAATGCCGATGTTGTCGCAAGGTTGATATCCGAAATGATAAATGTTCCCGTAAGTGTCCATACTATTAAGATGCCGAGCAGCAGGGCGGCGTCGGATGCTCCAATCATTGCGAAGCTTTTGGTCGCAGCGAAGTTAGAGTTTCTGCCACCTGTTGTTATCAGAAGATACAATGAAACAGTAACAATCTCCCAGAAAATCAGCAGAAAGAGCAGATGATTTGAAAGCAGTATTCCCGCCGAGCCCCCTATCGTCAGCAGAATCGCGCCGTAATATTCGTTAAGTCGCTTGATGTTGGTTGCTGATTTCAGTGAGTACAGCGTTATCAAAAGGCCGAAGCCCATAGCGAATACCAATATAAACGTATTAAGCGGCGTGGCTCTGAGTAGCAAATCCAGTTTCAGGCTATCAATCGCAAGTATTGAGAAGGCAAAATCTGCCGGTTCGGTTACGAATATCCGAATAGCTGTAACAAATGTAACGACCGAAAGAACCAGTGTTATTATTTTGGGCAGAAACTTGAACCTGTTGGGTATAAATAGTAACACAAAACCCACAACCAACGGCCAAAAGACTGGAATTAATAACGTATCCAACTTATATGTCCTCCATCTTCAGTTCTGGTGCGCCAAGCTCTTTCCGTATTTGTTTTGTTTTTTGACGGCTTAAATTCAGCAGTGCCTCGTAGTTTTGTATAACGTTATTATGGCTGTCAACAACAGCCAGTCTCTCTGTACAGCTGTAGCACGGGTCAACCGCAGCGAGCGTTATAGTAACATCAGCGATGTTCTCGCCGATGCACGATGCCTTAAACGACGGCACATTGACATAGCTCGGGGCTCGGATTTTGTGGCGGACGGGCCTGTTGCCGCCGTCACTGCGGACGTAATGAAAAGTTTCGCCTCTCGGGGCCTCTGCGCGACCGGCAGCTTCGCCTGCTGGTATTTCTTTTACTTCCGTGGTAATAGGTCCATCCGGAAGTCTCTTGACCGCCTGCCTTATGATTTTGATTGATTCGATGATCTCAAGCAAACGGACGACAACTTTTGCGAAGACGTCGCCTTCCGGCCGTGTAATGACATCCCAGTCCAATTCTCCGTAGGCCGCATAAGGGTCGTCACGTCTTACGTCGATAGCGATGCCGCTTGCTCTGGCCGTCGGGCCTGTTACTGCATATTTGATGGCATCCTCTTTTGTTAGTACACCCACACCTTTCAATCGAGCGTGCAAAACCGGGTCATCAAGGATTGCCTTAATGAGCATATCTATTTTCTTTTCGATTTTATCAATCTCTATTAATATCTTGGGTTTAAGCTCGTTAGGGATATCCTCCCGGCAGCCGCCGGCTTTGACGTTTCCGTATTGATTTCTATTGCCGGATATTTCCTCGAGCAAGTCAAGTACCGGCTCGCGATACTTCCACGCCCACATAAATACAGTATCGTAACCGATAAAGTGACCTGCCAGCCCTGCCCACAGCAAATGACTGTGAATTCGCTCGAGCTCGTTGATAATTACGCGAATATATTGCGCCCGCTCAGGCGGTGTAATGCCGGCAAGCTCCTCAACTGCATTGATATAGGCCAGTGGGTGCGAGGCTGAGCAGATTCCGCATACGCGGGAAACCAAAAACGGTACCTGGTCGAACTGTAGTGTCTCACTGATTTTCTCTATGCCGCGATGGTTATACGATATCCTCATATCGATATCGGTTACCGTTTCACCGTCGATGGTGAGCTGGAAAAACTCCATCTCTTCCTGCAGCGGATGAAACGGGCCGACCGCGAGAACCGGTTTTTGAATTTTCTTTTTCATTTCTTCACTTCTTTCAACTTACAATGAGGAAAGTCCTTCCTCAACGGATAAACTCCTTCCGGCCAATCGTCAGCAAGTATTAATCGCCTCATATTGGGATGGTTCTTAAAATCAATTCCCAGAATATCGTGTATCTCTCTTTCAATCCACTCTGCTCCCGGCAAAAATGGTGTAATAGATTCGATTGCAGGATTCTCACGGTCGCGTATGAACGCTTTGAGGGTAATCACACTGCCTAATTCGTCATAGGCATAGTGATAAAGAACCTCGAAGCAATCGTCGCAGTCGATGCCGGTAGCAATGACAAATCTTAGCGGTACATCTTCAAACAGAAATTTATTTATTGCGTAGCTGTTTTCAGATTCACATGATAGCCATACTCTGTTTTCCGCCGTTTGTTTTATACCTGTCAGTTTATCTTTTATTTCCGACAGTTTGTTGTTGAGTTCTTGATAGTTCATATTAGTGTCCTGTTATATAGTCGCCAGTGCCTTTACAATACCTGAAATCATAGCCTCTGGTTTGGGTGGGCAGCCTGGCACATAGGCGATTATTGCATTTGGGTCAACTTCTTTAATTATTTCATCTACAGGCCCGGCCACATGATAGCCTTTGTGGAATATACCTGTCCCGAGCGCACAAGCCCCGATGCAGAAAACAACACAGGGCTTGGGGATTTGTCGATACACTTCCTGCAGTCGTTTTGCCGCCTGACAGGTGCCGACACCGGTCACCAGTAGCGCATCAGCATGTCGGGGTGAGCCGACAAGCTTGATGCCGAGCCGCTCAACGTCATATCTTGGCGTCAGACAGTTAACGATTTCGATATCGCAGTTGTTACACGCACCGGTATTAACGTGAAATACCCACGGTGATTTCTTTAATGACCACATTTTCCAGCCCATAAATCGTGCCTCGTCTTACAGCCAACTTATACTTAACTCTCGTCCAATTGTAGCGAGTATCACAGCAACAACCAAAGTTATCCCGCAATAGACCCAGAAGAACTTCATCGCATGGTCGATGCGTACGCGGGGGTTTGTATTCTTTATCAAAATTAATAAGACCAGTATCAGAACGTATTTTCCTATGCCCGCCAGTAGTGGCCTCCAGAAGGCAGTATCAAAACCGCCGAGAAACACCATGACCAAAAATAACGGCAGGGCCACAAGCATCATTGCCTGCATAATTTTCCAGACCGCAAGCAGCGCCCCGGAGTATTCCATTAAAACTCCGCTTCCCAGCTCGGTTTCCGCTTCAGCTATATCGAATGGAACAAAACCTAATTTTGCCTGAATGCAGAGTATTGAGACTAAAAATGCCAGCATTCCGGATATACTCAACACCGGCGTGCTCTGCGCGATAGCAGCTAAGCTGAGCTGTCCGCCGTTCTTTATAATCACCACGATAAAGGCCAGAACCAGCGCCAATTCATAGCCCATAACCAGTTTCATTTCCCTGGCCGAGCCGATTTGTGCGTGGGGACTGGCACTTGCGCTGCCGCCGAGAATCAAAGCCAAAGAGGGAAGCACCATAAGATAAATCGCCACGATGATGTCCCCGACGAATGTCGTCCGGGCTATACTTATCTGACACAGCATTGTTGACAGCAGCAATACCCCCGACATGCCGACAAGCGGCGCGAAGATAAAGACCTTGGTTTGTCCATCTTGTGGTATCAGCACTTCTTTACCCAGCAGTTTCATAACATCGTAAAACGGTTGCATAAACGGTGGCCCAACACGCCACTGTACAAGGGCGCTTACCTTACGAACCACCCATGAGGCCACGAGCCCGACCACAAGGGTGAACACAAAACCCGGAAAAACGACAATCCAGAATAAAATCCACAATCCTTCGGTCATTTGTTTACCTTTTCACGTCTCTCAAAAATGGCTCCCACAGTACACCCCCGGAAACCTTAACAACGATATCTTCGAAAACCTCCGTCATATCTTTTTCTTTCGACAGGTCAGCTTCGCGGTAGTCTATGCTTCCATCTTTGCAGGTATTGACACACAGCGGTTTTTCACCTGGTTTTAGTCTTCCTCTGCAAACATCACAAACACTGCTTGGATAGGGTATTAAATCAGTATATATCGTTCCGAACGGACAGGCGATTGCGCAGGTTCCGCAGCCGGTGCACAGCATATTTGCACGCTTGAGCACACCAGCGTCGTTTGTCTTGCTCGGAACCTTTTCAAGAGCATCTTGCGGACAAGCCTTTATACACGGTGCCAATTCGCACCTGCGACAGATGAGAGCAAAACGAATCATCTCCAGCAGCGAATCGAAACCTTTGTTTTCAGGATGATGTTTGTAAGAGCACTGTACTCCGGATTCTTCCTGAAGTTTGCATTTCGCCAAATCTATTATTAACTTCGCGCCCATAATTTTATGTCTCGTATTTTGCTTTAGTTCTCAGATGATGTTATTCCCAAATCTTCGGATAATCTTTTACTTGTTCGTATGTAAAGACAGGCCCGTCTTTACATACATAGTATTTTCCAATCATACAATGGCCGCATTTGCCGAAGCCGCAGCTCATATTTTTTTCCATCGACAGATATATCTTGTCATCGCCGAACCCGTACTCAATCAGCTTCAGGGTCGTAAATTTCATCATAATCGGTGGACCACAGACCACTGCCACAGCGTTGTCTATATCAACATCATCCGGCTTTAATATTGTAGTCACTACACCAACATTTTCCTTCCAGCCGTCTTGTGCCTGGTCAACGGTAAGTTTAATCTCCACTCCCTTAATCTTCTGCCAGTCGCCAAAAAGGCTGTTTTTATAGATAAAATCTTCAGGTGTTCTGGCTCCGAACCTGCAGACCACCTTTTTGAAGTCTTTTATCCTGTTAATCAGTGTCAAAAATAACGACCTTATTGGTGCCAATCCTACGCCGCCGCCGACTATATACACCTCTTTGCCGACAAAATCATCGACCGGATAGCCGTTGCCGTACGGACCGCGAATACCAACCTTTTGTCCTTTTTTACAATCGTGCAGCAGAGCGGTGACGCGACCTGCCTTCATGATACTTATGTCCATCTTTGTTGTTACAGCCGGAGATGAAGAGGGCGTAAAAGGTGCTTCACCTTCGCCGGGCAGCGTCAATTCCACGAATTGGCCTGTATCGAATTTGAATTCTTCTTCCGGTACGACCACGAAAGTTTTAATCGTCGAAGATTCGTCTATAATGTCGGTGATTTCACCATTTATTGGCTGGTATGGGTTTTGGCTCATTTTGCAACTTTTGCCTTATCCTTGAGTACATCGTTTAGTTTCTTTAGCTCATCTCGCGTATCCAGACCGCCGGCGCAGGTGTCGATACATCTGCCGCAGCCGACACACATATTCAGGCCGTATCTGTCAAAAAAGTAAACAAATTTATGTAAAAGCCGATGTTTTATTCTGTCCCCGAGCACCTTACGAGGATTTTCACCACCGGCCACTTCGGCGTATGCCTGCCTCATACAGCTGTCCCACATCTTCATCTTTGCAAAATAGTCTTTCGCTTTGGTATCATAGAGATAGAAACAATGGCAGGTCGGACAAATCCTTGTGCACGCCTGACATTCCACACAACCTTTGGCCTCCTCGTCGAAAACATCCGAATCCTGAGCGCTGTCCACAACATCTCGGGCCGAGACGTTAAGTTTGTACTCGGCATTGATTTGCACCAGACCTTCTTGTGTTTTTGCCCTGTTATCATCTCGCTCGGCAAGTGCTTCTTTCGGGACATCCGAAAATAGTTGTGAGTGTTTTTCTACAAATTGATTTCCCTTCTTTGAACCGGCTTCAATAATAAAACCATCTTTAGTTTTAGAGACATTCAAATCGAAGCCCTTGTCAGCAAAGGGCTTACCGTTAAGAATGGTGCAGAAACAGCTTTGGCCTGGCTCAAAGCAGTCGGATGAGATAATGAACATTTTCTCTCGCCGGGCTATGTAAAGTGGGTCTTTGAACTCATCTTCCAAAAAGACCTTATCCAGAGCTTCTATTGAGCGAAGGTCACAATCCTTTAAGCCGAATACGGCAAAGGGTTTTATCTGTTCCGGCTCAGTCGGCTTGGGAAAAACCGCCGCTAGTTCACACACTGGAAAAAGAAAATCTTTTACTGTTGTACAGGTGCGGATATTGTTGTAGTCAACTTCTCTTTCGTCGGAAGGGTCGTACTTTGTATATATATAGTGTTCACCACTCTTTTTGGGAACGTAAAGCTCCATCTCGCTGGCAACGGCGTCTAAAAGAGGTTTCAGGTTATTAATGAGTACAGTTTTCATCTTCGCCTCGATTACAGTTTAGTCAGATAAGCCCATCGAAATATAGTAGGGCAGGCGGGCAAGGTCTATCGCTATATTAATTGTTATTACTTTGACCTTTTTGGGTACTGTTATACGCAATGGAGAAAAATTCAAAATTCCTTTTATACCTGCCTTAACTAGGGCGTCGGCTGTTTGCTGAGCTGCATCCCC
>CAZUTR010000120.1:0-7429 GCA_964623545.1 uncultured Pirellulales bacterium
TGACCATTTCATTTATCGATGTTATTCCATTAACGATCTTTACCAATGCCTGCTCCTGCAGATAGAGCATCTTAGCACGCCTAAATTCAGTACCGATTTCCTGTAATGACTTTGACTGTTTTATGATGTTTCTTAACTCGTCGTTTATCATAATAGTTTCGAATACGGCCGTTCTTCCGACGAAACCTGTCCCCTGACAATTATCGCAGGTTGAGGATTTTCCACGCTTGCTATATATGACCTTGCCGGCGCGATAAAGTACTTTTGCTTTTTCAGCAGGGATATTAAACTTCCGGAGCAGTTCCTTATCCGGCTCATAGCCCTGTTTGCACTTATTGCATAAATTACGCAGGATTCTTTGATTACTTATTCCAATTAAAACATCGGCTACAAGGTTCTTGTCTTCGACGTATTTCACAAACCTTGCTAATGCTTTTAAGACGTTATCCGCCTCGAGTGTAAGGTAAACGATTTTTTCATCTTTGGCAGCAGTACATGCGATTTTAGCGGTTTCGCCGTCGTTACAATCGGCAACACCGATGATGTTAGGTTCTGTTCTTATTACCTGCTGTAGTTTTTTGGCGTATGTTGTTATTCCTGAATCGCCTAACGTAAATACGTTTTGTGTTATGTTCGGAAGATTAGTGGAGGGCTTATGCTCAAGAGTACAAATACTATTGATAAACGCATCGTGATTTCTGAGCAAGGCGTAAAATGTTGTTGTTACACCGGAATTCTTAGGCCCGGCTATGATGAAAAGACCCTGTTTTAACTCGAGAATACTATTTAGTTGTTTGTATTGTGTTTCTGTCAGGCCGATTTCTGTTAACCTGGTTATGAGCAATTCGGTTTTGTGCTTGAGTTTGAGCTGCTCTCCCACTGTTGAGCCGGCTGTAGTCAGTTCCCACTCACTTCGTTTTTTGTTGTGGAAGATTGCAAACTTACCTTTCTGCGGTTTGCGTTTTTCGTCAGCGTCCAAATCAGCGAGGTGTTTGAGAAAGCGAATGAGGTAGTCCATCTGGTCACGTGCTATGTCCGGTCGTTTCATAGAAGTGCCGTCAACATGGTATTTCACCTGATAGCTTTGATGGGAAGGTGAAAATACAATATCGTTTGCTCTTCGCCATTCGGCATCGGTTAAGATATCGTATGCTTGCTTATAACCGAAGAAGTCCGGAGTTTTAGATTTAGGAAGTGGAACTTCATTACGGTTGGCAGTGATAAAAACAAAATCCTCAGTTGTTTTAAGTTTCTTGTCTTCTTTGGAAAATATACTTTTAATATGGTTTGTGGTCAAAACACGGTTAAACTCCGGAACTTTCGTGTTTCGGTGCATCACATAGCTTAAGAATGCTGCACCTACAGCTATCAGGTAGAGTAACATCCCGATAATAAAAAGGGGTATCAGGAGCCAGATTAATAAGGCGGCCATTCCTGTACCGAGGATAATGGCTGACCAGAAAACCTCTTTGCTTCCCAGTGCCTTGGCATCTGTATAGACCCAGCTGACCAGTGGTAACCATATAAAAAATAGGATCAGGAAGATAATTAGTTTAATGATGGATATATACCCACCGTATTCAATTGTATTCAGCAACAATTTTGTAATAACCTGCTCCATAATTTTTTTACTAAAATTGCTCTAAACCGTTATTATAATCTACTTTGAGTATTTTTTAAGTTTATTTCTTTAAAGTAAATGCAAAAAAGCAATGATTTTTGCATTGTCAATGTTCGTTTTTCGAGTCTTTCGCTGATTCTTTGTTGTCCTTAACTTGAAACACTTCTGGTTACAGAATACCACCGCTTGTTGTTCTGATGCCTTTTAGTGCCATTTTGAGTTCTTCGGCGTTTGGGGCATATTTGTATGCTTCTCTCGGCTCTATAGAACCGTCTAGTATGAGTTTGCAAAGGTTTTCTGTCAGGTCCTGCATGCCGTCCTCTTTCGCACTTCGAATAACATTGGGCAAATCCATTTCTCGTTCTTCTAAGATGAGTTTTTTCACTGCCGGGTTCATAAGAAGAATCTCAGCTGCGGGTATTCTATCCACGCCTTCTTTAATGCTCGGTAGCAACACCTGACTAATTATCGCTTTAATTGTCAGACTCAGAGTCTGTCTCGCCAAGTCTCTTTCAATTTGTGGAAACAAATCCACAAGTCGTTGAATGGCCTGAGAAGCGTTTGCTGAGTGCATGGTACCCAAAACGAGATGCCCGGTTTCTGCAGCTCGCATTCCCGCACTAACTGTTCTTGCATCGCGCATTTCTCCAACAAAAACGACGTCAGGGTCCTGACGCATCAGAAATGTCAGCGCATCTTCAAAATTGTCTACGTCAATACCAATTTCTCTTTGTGAAATAATGGCTTTTTTGTCCTTGAAAAGATACTCAATAGGGTCTTCGATGGTCACTATATGGCAGGAACGCGTGTTATTAATGTAATCTATCATTGCTGCTATTGTCGTCGTTTTGCCGCAACCTGTCGGACCCACGACGAGAATCAATCCCTGCCTTCCTTCGGATATCTTTTCCAGTATTTTCGGCAAATGCAGTTTTTCAAAAGGTGGTATCTCTGTATTTACTCGTCTGGCTACAAGACTAATCATTCCTCTTTGACGGAATATATTTACTCTGAAACGATGCTCGTCACCGATTTCATATGCAAAATCCAAAGTGCCGCTTGTGAGAAAAAGCTCGTGTTGAGCATCTGTGAGAATCTCAAAGACCAACTGCTCTATATTATCCTTGGTTATTATTTCACCAGTGGTATTCTTCAATTGGCCTAATATCCGCAGCTTAGCAGGTTGACCTACCTTTAAATGCAGGTCGCTCGCACGTGTTTTGATTGCAGCGTTAAAAAACTTGTTTAACGCTGGCTCGCTGTTAGATTTTGGATTAACCACTGGGGGTTGTTCTGCAGCCATAATTACCAACTATCTCAAAATCGAGGTCTACTAACAGCACTGTTCCGATAACAGGGCTGTTTCTATCCAGCTTCCTCGAGGGAGCGTGTGTGTAAACCTATAGTTCACAAATTCTAAGCTTCACCCCTATTACAATTATAAGGGCTATATATATAAAATGTCAACATTGTTGTTTGAACATAATTATCGGTGTTTTTCTTAGTGATAATCACGATTTTTTGCAGAATTATGCGATTTAGCCATCCTTATATTTTGTGTGGTTTCATCGACATGCTGCTTCGTTCTGATATTATAAGCGTAACATGCGTGATAGGTTATCAAAAATAATAATCCTCCTTGAAGAGGAGCCGAGGGGCGCAAAAGGCGAGAAAACGCAGCTAATCACGATATGTTGAGATTTGGCCCCAAAATGCAGGTATTTTGCTTGACCTTTATTTTTAAATGTGTTAAAATAGGTAAATTTTTAGAACAATGAGGTGGATTGACAGACTGTGAATTGTGTTTCTGCCATTCCTTTCTCATTAATATAGTAGGTCGTTCTTAAGGTTTCGATTGTAATTAAGCCTGAGAACCGATGTTTGTAAAGTTTTTGATTTGGAAAAATAGATAAAATGGCAAAGAAGAAAACAGGATTACATAGGGGATTAAGTGATATAATTGGCCGTACGTCTTCTGAGCAAAAGACCGACAATGGCAAGTCTGAACAGGTAGAAGCAGACGAATCATCGGCATCAACTCAAAAAAATGCACAACAGAATACTCAACAGACACAAGGACCAAGACCAGGTGCTTGGTCTCTTTCCACAGCTATGCCGCCGGAAGCTATAAGCAAACTCAAAACTCAGCAGGCGAAATCTGATGGACTTATGAGTTTATTCAAACGAATACCTTGGCAGATTTTTGAATCAAGAACAGATCGCATTAATTCGCCAGGTTTAAGTACTTTGCCTTCACACTTTGAGGAAGATAAGATGGTGACCCAGGTTGGCACGGGTGCAAGATGGGGGCAAATTAAAAAAACATCCCACGATAAATATGTTCATAAAAGTTTTCGACTGACCAGAAGGAAACATTAAACTTCAAATAGTTGATAGTTTCTGTAGCAAACCGGCCGGAAGATAATTTGGAAAAAGGTGCCCCCACAATACCATTAAATCATAAATCCGGCAGTTTCGTTGTGTTTTACTGTACGAGTAATAGCGTAAGGGTCATATATATTGCAACGCTTATCGAATCGTTCGCGGTGGTAACCAAAGGGCCGGAGCTTATGGCGGGGTCGATACCCACTCGCCGAAATAAAAATGGTAAGAACAGCCCCAGTGTCGTAGCGACCATTATCGAAGAAAACATTCCAACCCCAAAGGCAAAGATAAATCTTAATTCCTCAGCGAGGTTTTCAGATGTGGCGATACCGAGTAAACCAGGCAAAAATGCGCGGATTAACGCACCTATTATTCCACAGGATAATGCTACTAAAATTGCAATGCGAATTTCCCTCGTAAGAACCTGACTCATCTTTAATGCTGCCAAATGACCGGTTGCAAGACCGGAAACCACAATGGTTGAGGTTTGCAAACCAGCATTACCGCTTATTGCTGCTATCATCGGGACAAAGGCGACAGCTACGACATATACAAGCGGATTATGGTCTTTGAAGAACATCATTACCAAAGCGGTGATGGCCGTTCCGATTAGGCATGGTAAAAGCCAGGTCATTCTGATGCGTGCTGCGTGAAATGCCGAGAATTTATCAAGCTCATCGGCATCTGTACCCGCCATTGTGTATAAGTCCTCTGCTGCCTCTTCTTCAGCAACCTCGATAACTCGGTCGGCGGTGATTCGTCCGATGAGTTTGTGGTTTTTATCGAGAACCGGTGCGACTATCAAATCATTTTTGCTGAATATGTTTCTGACTTCTTCCTGGTCGGCGTCGGCGGCAACATAAATTGTGTCAGGGTCTGTTAATGTGCTTATCTTTGTATCTTCTCGAGATGTTAGTAACAGGCGGATACGAACATCACCTACGAACCGACCGGTCTTGTCAACAACATAAATAGAGAAAAAGTCCTCATCAATTTCTGCTCCTCGAATTTTTTTAATTACTTCAGAGACGGTGGAATCTTCGAGGGCACTTATTAAAACAGGGTCCATAATTCCACCGGCTGAGTCTTCAGAGTAGCTCATCAATTTTTTAATCTCGACTGCCTCGGCCGGAGCTAAGCTCCTCATGACCTTGTGACGTATTTCTTCAGGCAATTCGGCGAGAAGGTCGGCGGCGTCATCAAGGTCAAGCTCTGGGAAAATACTCTTTATTTCCTCATCATTTAACAGGTCAAAGGCTTCCGCTCGGGTGGCTTCATCAACCTTTTCAAGAACTTCGGCGGTTGTGGATTTGTCTAAAATGTCGAAAATGATGCGTCTTTGCTCATTGTCCAGCAGTTCGATAACCTCAGCGATATCGCTGTTTCTCTGCTCGGAAAGCAGCTCGCCGATTTCTTTGGTGTTGTTGGCTTCCAGCAAAAGTCCAATCTGCTGCAGTAATATCTGCTGAGATAATTTTTTTTCTTCATCCGACATTAAATTAGCCCTGTCCGCTTATAGCGGTACAATAATCAAATTCTTCGTCTCCCGAAGTAAGATAACGAAATTTCTCTTATTAGGCAATTGTTTTCTTTTTTCGTGGTCATTTAAGGATGATAGTACATGATACAGTAGAAACCGGCGATGGCTGAACAACGACAATACTCAGGGTAGAAATCCTCATAGCCGACGACAAAAAGTTCTTGGATATCGGCCGACTTTTTAGTAAAATACATAAAGCATTGGCTTGGATTTGGACGAACATAACAATGCCTTTTTGGATGGATTTAAGCCCGTTTTGAGCGAGGAAATAAGATGGTGAGGTTCAAATATTGGTTGTTTGCGACAATTTTGGTAATAATTTCTATTAGTTTTGCAGCTCCCCAGCCGGCTGTTGTGCCGAGTCAGCGACACTGGACGGTAAACGTAAAATATGAACATCCGCAGCAAATTGAGTTTCAGGTACGCGGCAGGAGCGAGCCGTTACGCTTCTGGTATGTGATAATCTCGCTGACAAATAAGACCAAGCAGGACGTACATTTTTATCCGAAATGCGAGCTGATGACGAACACCCTTCAGGTTATTCCGGCTGGCAAGGAAACACCGGAATCTGTTTTCTTGGCTATAAAGAAGCGACACCGCAGGAAGTACCGATTTCTCGAACCTCTCGAGAGGGCTGATCATAGGATACTACAGGGTGCTGATAACGCAAAAGATATTGCAATAATTTGGCCTGATTTCGACCCTAAAGCAAAGACTATCAAAATCTTTATCGCAGGACTTAGTAATGAAACTGCTGTTGTCAACCATCCAGTTGAAAAAGATAAAGATGGCAAGCCCATAAAGGTTTTTCTGAGGAAGACGCTGGAATTGACTTATGAGATTCAGGGTGACCCGGTTTTCAGGTCTGATGCCAGGTTGCTTTACAAAGGGCAGCGCTGGATAATGCGATAATTTTCCTCAATAATCGTGTTTTTTGGTTTTAACTTAACAGTTTTTGTCGGTCTTATCCTCTATCTGGATGAAGATGGTACGGAAAACTACGTCCGTATAATCCCTCTTTTATAGCTTTTAAGCGGTGTTTATTGTAGTTTTCGCGGCTGAATCGTCGATAAATTTGTTAATTTCTGGATAGGAAGTAGCCGATTATTAACGGTTGTCAGAGCTGTTGGGGTTGTAAAACGACTGTAATATTCATTGTATAAAGTTAAAAAGGCAAGGCCAACCAAGTTGAAGTGAAAGGGGATAAATATATGGTTTCAACTGCTAAAGCCGCGAAAAGCATGGCAATTGGCCAGGTAAGAGAAAAAGCACAAGCCTTGGGCATAACGCCGGGCAAGATGAAAAAGAAAGAGCTCATTCACGCTGTACAAGTAGCTGAGGGCTTTACGCCTTGCTTCGGAACATCCAACGGTCAATGCGGATACATCGAATGCTGCTTCAGGGCTGATTGTCTTAAAATCAAATCATAGAATTGGAAAATTAAACCGTAATATTCTAAATTTGTCTTTGTGATGTGCTTCTCGGCCCTGTTGTATACGAGTGGATTTAGAGTTTAACTTGCAGTTTTTTTGGGCACATCGAGAATTCTTTTGCAGCGGGGACATTTGACTGTCTTTGCCTTGAAATTCGGAGGAATCTTTAGCTTCAGTCCGCACAAACACGTCAGGAAGAAAAAGCCGTTTACCATTCTCATTATGTCACCCACTTGATGAAACTGCTTTTCAAGGCGTTCCTTTTTCTTCGCCTCTGCCGAGGCCTCGCGCAAAGCGATATCTTCCTTGGTAAGAGCGGTTGGAGGAAGAATAGTTTTAGTTTTTGTCACATTAGTATAAGCATCCGAGTAGTCTTTGAACGAAGCACCGTGTGTCATATTGCGCAGTATTCTTACCCTTTCAGAAATAGGCGGGTGGGTGCTGGTAAGG
>CAZUTR010000121.1:0-7310 GCA_964623545.1 uncultured Pirellulales bacterium
CGATAATATATATGTTTTTCAGCTCTGGCGAGCATGGTCAGGGATGGCTTTGCGTTGGCAGTTGGGCTGTGACATATCTCTGGTTTATTAGTAGTCAAGGACGTTTTTAAGTGCTTTTATAGGGGTACACCAAAGCTGATAAGATGGCTTTGGTTAGGTCGTAGGGCAATACGGTGAGTTTTCAGTTGAAGGCTCTGGAGAAAGACCTTGTCCCGGCTACTCTTTTAAGGAAGGTGAACTTTCGGTTTTGGAAAGATAGGCAGTTGGAGTTAAAGACCTAAGAAAAGCCGATAGCTAATACCTTTCCTGCCTGAATTAAGCAGCACAGTAGTAAAGGTCGTTTGACGAACTACGTGGAAAGATTATTTTTTTATTTTGAATTATTTTTATAACTGTATACAATATCTGGTCTTATAAGTTTTAACAATGAATCTGAATCTTGGATAGTGGCTTAGACCGAATTGCGACGATAAATTATGGCTACTGAAACAGAGAAAATAAGAATCAGAATGGAGGCCTATGATCATAGGACTCTCGATGCCTCTGCTCGTGAAATCGTGGAGCATGCTCGGAGGACTAACGCACGAGTTAGCGGTCCTGTGCCGCTGCCCACACGGATTGAGAGATATACTGTTCAGCGAAGTCCGCATATTGATAAGAAGTCACGAGAACAATTTGAATTGAGGACACATAAACGGCTGATTGATATTCATGAGGCCAATGCGAGAACAGTTGAGGTTCTGAACCGTTTGGTAGTACCGGCTGGTGTGTTTGTAAAAATTAAGGCCTGATTCGCGTCTTCAAAAAAGATGCGGAATTCGAGATGGAAAAATGGCAATGCTGCTTGGCAAAAAGGTTGGAATGACGCAGGTCTATGACGAGCAGGGTAACCTGTTACCTGTTACTGTCATACAGGCCGGTCCCTGCGCAGTTATGCAGGTCAGAACTGTAAAGGCAGACGGATATAAGGCCGTTCAACTGGGCTATGAGGATATCAAGCCCTCAAGGAGAAACAATCCACAAGTCGGACACGCCAAAAAGGCTGATACAGCGCCAAAGAAATTCGTAAAAGAAATGCGTTTGTCGGATGATTCAGAGGTGGAGTACAAGCCTGGAGACTCTTTAACTGTATCGGTTTTTGATGGAGAAAGTTTTGTCGATGTTGTTGGGACTAGCAAAGGCAAAGGTTTTGCTGGCGTTATGAAACGGCATGGGTTTGGTGGCTTCCCTGGCTCACATGGTACAGAACGAAAACACAGAGCTCCCGGCTCAATATCGAGTTTTGCCAGTGATGCCGGCCATGGCGGAGACCTCAAAAAGGGCAAGAAAATGCCCGGGCAAATGGGTAACCGTCGTGTAACAACAAAAAGTCATAATTTAGTTTCTATAGATGAAGAAAATAATCTGTTAGTAGTAAAAGGTTCGGTACCTGGTCCTCCTGGAGGTTACGTTATAGTCCGCAGCGCAGTAAAAGCAGAGGTGCCAAGAGAATAAAAGTACGAGGATGATTGATTTAAGCGTTTACAACAGAGAAGGTCGAAAGGTTGACAGCTTGAAAGTCGACGAGTCGAGTTTTGGCGGCTCGGTCAGATATCCTTTGCTCAAGCAGGCGATTGTTATGTATCATGCTAACAAGCGTGTCGGAACGGCTTCTACTAAGAGTAGAAGTATGGTAGCGGGTTCTACGAGAAAGTTATTCAGACAAAAAGGTACCGGTTACGCCAGAGCAGGGACCAGAAGGACCGGCAAGCGTGTCGGTGGTGGTGTTACCTTTGCCAAGCAGACAAGAGATTTCAGTAAACGTATGCCGAAAAAACAGCGAAGACTGGCGAGGGACTCGGCGGTTTTGGAAAAACTTTTGAACAATAATGTAGTTGTAGTTGACGAGTTGAACTTTGACAAGCCACGCACTAAAGATTTTGTGGGTGTTCTTGACAATTTGAAAATTGAACGTGGATGCTTGGTGACAACAAGCAACTATGACAAGAATCTCTATAAATCGGCGGAAAATATTCCTAAGGTAGCTGTTATGCCGGTGGCCGAATTAAACGCTGGTGAAATATTTAGCCACAATAAAGTGCTCTTTACCAAGGAAGCTTTTTTATCACTTTTGGGCAAAGACGATAAAGAGAAGAATGGTGGGACCTAATGGCAGTTGCTGTTGATGATTACGGTGTGATTATTCGCCCCTTGATTACGGAACAGGGAATGCACTTTGCGAATACGAAGGGTGCGTATAGTTTCGAGGTGAACAAAGGGGCTAACAAGGCACAGATAAAAAACGCTGTGCAAAAAATATATAGTGTCAAAGTGAGAAAAGTAAGAACCGCTAATTGCCCGGGCAAGTATCGGCGTAAAGGCAGAAATTTTGGTCAAACGGCGAGCTGGAAAAAAGCGGTCGTGTTTCTAGAACCGGATTATCACATAGATTTGTTCTAAACGTGAGTTAATGATAAACGGTCAATAATTAACGGCAAAGATTATGGGAATTCGAGTTTATAAACCAACAAGCGCGGGACGCAGGAATAGTTCGGTAAACGACTATGCCGGGCTGACAGGGCATAAGCCGGAGAAATCGCTGTGTAAAAGAATCAAGAAGAACGGCGGACGAAATCATCATGGCGTTACCACAACGCGTTTTAGAGGTGGTGGGGCAAGAAAAATTTACCGTACCATCGATTTCAAGCGAAACAAGGATGGTGTTCCGGCAAAAGTGGCATCGATAGAATACGACCCTAATAGAAATTGTTTTATATCATTGCTGCATTACGCTGATGGTGAGAAGAGATATATATTGGCACCTCTGGGCATAGAAGTTGGAGATAGGGTAGAAAGTGGTGAGTATTGCGAGCCCAGAGTTGGTAATGCGATGCCGCTGTCGTCAATTCCAAGCGGTATCGAGGTTCACAACATAGAATTAACAGCAGGTCAGGGTGGCAGACTCGTCAGAGGCGCCGGCAACGCTGCAAGAATAGTAGCCAAAGAAGGTAACTGGGTAACGATTGTATTGCCCAGTGGTGAAATGCGGATGATACGCAAGGAATGTCGGGCCACGGTTGGAAGACTGAGTAATCCGGACCATCAGAATGTTAAGATTGGAAAGGCCGGGCGAAAAAGACATATGGGTCGCAGACCTCACGTAAGGGGCAAGGCGATGAATCCAGTTGCCCACCCGATGGGTGGCGGTGAAGGCAGAGCTAATGGCGGGCGAGACCCTTGTTCGCCGACAGGCGTCCTGGCAAAAGGCGGTAAGACCAGAAGCCCACGAAAGTTAAGTAACAAAAGGATTATTCGAAGGCGAAAAGCAAGGGCAAGTGCTTAAGAGCAATAAAACAGGTTCTGAAATTTCGGGCCAACGAGGAAATTGAATGAGTAGATCTCTTAAAAAAGGACCATTCGTTGACGAGAAGTTGTTGTCTAAAGTGCATAAGCAAGTTGACTCGGGCTCGCGTCAGCCAATAAAAACATGGGCAAGAAGATGTACAATAATACCAGAGTTTGTAGGATTTACTTTTATGGTTCATAACGGCAAAATCTTTAATAAGGTTTTTGTTACCGAAGATATGGTTGGGCATAAGCTGGGTGAGTTTTCGCCTACACGAACTTTTAAGGGTCATTCAAGCAAGAAAATAAAATAAGTCATTATTCTTAACTTCGTGTTCAAAAAATATAATCGAAACAAGACATTATGTTAAGCGCTGATAAATTAAAAAAACTTTGCCAACAGCACCAGTTGAGTGCAGAGCATTTAGCTGAGCAGCTTGTCAGAGGAGGGCTTAGTAAAAAGCAAGCGGCTGCTGCTCTTAAGAACTGGCAGAAGGGGCTTTTTAAACCGGCGCCTCGTAGAGAGGATATTCGCCGGTTAGCTGCCGTTTTATCAGTTGATGAAAATGACCTGACTGACTGGCGTTCTTCATGTCGCTACGCTCCGATTTCAGCCGGCAAGGCCAGATTGGTTACACAACTGATAGTTGGGCGAAGTGTGCAGGATGCATTGGACGTCTTGAAGTTCACAAGAAAGCGTGCGGCAGAAATGGTTAACAAGGTTTTGAAAAGTGCCGTAGCGGATGCCGACGAGCAGCAGGCCGATGTTGACAATCTTTATGTAAGCGGTGCTCAGGTTGATGACGCCGGGGTTCGCATTGGCACGAAAAGATGGATGCCGAAGGACAGGGGCAGGGCGCATCCTATTCGCAAAAAAGCATGTCACATTCATATAACGGTGACGCAGGTTTGATTTGTAAAGCTTAAACGAGAAACAAGATTATGGGGCAAAAAACATCGCCAATAGGTTTTAGAACGGGCATAACGCTTGGTTGGCAGAGCACATGGTTTGCTTCCAAGGCCGATTATGGTAAATTCCTTGTTGAGGACCAAAAGATTCGAGAGTATGTCGACAAAAAATATAACCGTCAGATGCCAAAAGCTGCTGTAGCGAAGATTGAAATCATCCGAACGCGTAGCGAAGTAAAAGTTACGCTGTACAGCGCCCGGCCTGGTATAGTGATTGGTCCCCGAGGCGGTGAAGTCGACAGGCTGAGAGAAGAGCTTGAAGACATTACAGGGCGAAAAGTTAACATTAATGTTATTGAAATGAAGGAGCCGGACCTCAGTGCCACCTTGGTAGCTGAAGCTATTGCCGAGCAATTGTGTAAGCGGGCGTCATTCAGGCGTACTATGAAGCAGTTTTGCGAATCGGCAATCAACTCCGGCGCCAAGGGTGTTAAGATTATCTGTAGCGGACGGCTGGCAGGAGCGGAAATGGCGAGGCAGGAAACTCAAAAGCTCGGAAGCATTCCTTTGCACACCCTGGATGCAAATGTAGATTACGCACTGGCCACAGCAAGGACAACCTATGGGACGGTGGGTGTTAAAGTATGGATTTATAAAGGTAAATTTGGAGAAGAAATTGAGCCAAGGCAAGTGACTCGCAGGCGTCGTCCAACGAGACGCGGGTTTAGTACGCCGGGGCGCGGCAAGCCAAAAACCAAACCGAAAACAAGCAGTGAGAGTACCACTATGGCTGTCAGTGATACCGGTTCGCAAAATCAAGATAAAATTAGTGAATCGGGCAATCCCAAAGAAGGGGATTCCTGATTGAGTATTGACAAAAGAAAATCTGAAACAAGAAACATAGAAAACTGATGATTTCAGTAAAAGGGTCTAAGAAATGGCGATGATGCCGAAAAGAGTTAAGCACCGTAAGAGCCAGCGAGGCAGAATGAAAGGTAATGCCTGCCGAACCAATTATGTCGCGTTTGGTGAATACGGGCTGCAGGCCTTGGAGGGCAGCTGGATAACCGCCCGAAATATTGAAGCTGGTCGGGTTGCAGCAACACATTTTCTGCATCGTGAAGGCAAGGTGTATATCAGGATATTTCCGCATAAGCCGGTAAGCTCAAAACCCCTGGAGACACGAATGGGTAAAGGCAAGGGCGAGGCTGAATTTTGGGTGGCTAGAGTTCGGCCTGGTCAGGTGTGTTTTGAGATCGGCGGTGTCAGTGAGGATGTAGCAAAGCAGGCTCTCATCAGAGTTGCTCATAAGATGCCGATAAGGTGCAGGTTTGTTAAGCGAAGGCATACATTATAAATAGGAAAAGGTCGTAATGAAAGCACAGCACTACCGTGAAATGAGTTTTGATGAGCTTGAAGGCAAGCTGGAAGAACTTGAGAGAAATTTGTTCGACTTGCGTTCGCAGGCGGTTACTGAAAAACTCGAGAATTCCAGAGCGATATCTAATGTTAAGCGTGATATTGCACGGCTGAAGACTGTAATGCGGGAAAAACAAGAAACGAAAGCAGATGTATCCGGTGGTTCTAAAAGAAAATAATTTTTTATCATCGGTGTTTACAGAAAAAGTTTAAAGATGCAAAAACAAAAATTAAGAACAATAAATGCTGTGGTAATAAGCAAAAGCGGTGACAAGAGTATAAAGGTTGTTACGGAATTTAAAGTAAAGCATCCGAAGTATGGCAAATATATAAAGCGCAGGAGTAAACTGTCCGTTCACGATGCGCGCAATGAGGCAAGCGTCGGTGATATTATTGAAGTTGCGCAGTGCAGACCTTACAGCAAAACCAAAAGCTGGCGTGTTGTGAAAGTTGTGGAAAAAGCAACGCAGGAAACTAAATAAAACGGGATACGAAATATGATTCAGCAGGAGACAATGTTGACCATAGCTGACAACTCAGGTGTTAAGTCGGCATTGTGTATTAAAGTGCTCGGTAAAGGCGGGGGACGGGGAAAACTTACTCGTCCTGTGGCCTCAGTGGGAGATGTGGTGTGCGTTGCTATAAAAAAGTCGTTGCCAAATTGCCAGCTCGACGACAAGAAAGTCCATAAATGTGTTGTCATTCGCACGAAAAGTCCCATCAAGCGGACTGATGGCAGCTATGTAAGGTTCGACAGTAATGCTGCGGTGATGATAGATAATGAAGGCAATCCCATAGGAACAAGGATTTTCGGAGCTGTTGCACGGGAGCTGCGCGAAAAAAATTATATGAAAATTGTTTCGCTGGCAAGCGAGGTTGTATAGGTGTAATGCATTACGAGTTTATAGATGGCTCCACACATTAAAAAAGGTGATATGGTTGAGATTATAGCTGGTGACAGCAAGGGCTCAACCGGAAAAGTACTACGGGTAATACCTGAGAAGAACAGGGTTGTAGTACAGGGCTGCAACATAGCCAAGAAACATGTTCGACCTTCGCGTAAAAATCCTCAGGGAGGCCGGATTCACGTTGAGCAGCCAATACATATCAGTAATGTATTGCCGGTAAACCCTAAAAGCTCAAAAGGCAGCAGGATTCATATAGAACGGCGCAAAGATGGAAGTAAAAGACGAGTCGCTAAAGACGGTACTGAGATTGGAATTATAAAAAGAGCATCTGAGTAGTCGGAAAATTAATAATCAGAGAAAAGTATATCGCTGAGATTCAATGGCACGTTTGAAAGATTTATATAAGTCGAAGATAGTTGCGGAATTGACCAAGGCATTTGGTTACAGGAATCTAATGGCTGTGCCGAAGATGGAAAAGGTCATTGTCTCGATGGGCGTTGGAAAGGCAACGCAGGACAAGAAATTTCTGGAACTGGCTAAAAATGACCTGATGATGATTACAGGCCAAATGCCGCTGGTGTGCAAAGCCAAGAAAAGTGTATCTAATTTCAAGGTTCGGGCAGGAAACGAGACCGGTCTGAAAGTTACTATTCGCGGAGACAGGATGTATGAGTTTATGGATAGACTCATTAACCTGGCGATACCCCGAGTCAGAGACTTTCGCGGCCTCGAACCTAAAAGTTTCGACGG